>JANOXU010000119.1:0-13425 GCA_031418595.1 Burkholderiales bacterium | reverse complement strand
CCGGCAAACTGAACATTGCGCTCGACAGCCTGCCGGAGTTTCCGGCGCTGCCGAAAGGCTCGACCTGCATCAAGGGTGACATGCATTTCACAGATTCGGTGGAGCGGATGGAGCGCGGTTATGATGACTGGAAGGCAGGGCGCTGGTCTGCCGATCCGTTCATCGACATGATGATCCCGACCGCGATGGACCCGACGATGACATCGCCGGGCAAGCATTTCATGAGCTGCTTTGTGCAATATTGTCCGCCGAAGGTCGAGGGGCGCGACTGGACCGATGCCGACCGGGACGCCTTTGCCGAGACCGTCATCTCCCAGATTTCCGATTACTCGCCGGGCTTCCGCGACCGGATTGTGCACATGGAAGTGCGCACGCCGCGCGAACTGGAGGCAGAAGTGGGGCTGACCGAGGGCAATATATTTCAGGGTGAACTGACCTTCGACCAGCTACTATTCAACCGGCCAGTACCCGGTTATGCACAGTACCGCAGCCCGATCCGGGGGCTCTACATGTGCGGCTCGTCAACGCATCCGGGCGGCGGCGTGATGGGGGCACCGGGGCGCAACGCGGCGCGGGAGATATTGTCGAACATCAATCGCAACACCGATCATGTGAGTGACGCCCATGACGTCATATGACGCGATCATCATTGGCGGCGGGCACAACGGGCTGGTTGCGGCGGCGATGCTGGCCAAGTCCGGGCGCAAGGTGGCGCTGTTCGAGAGTGCGGATGGGCTTGGCGGCGCTGCGCGGGGCGGCGAGTTTCATCCGGGGTTCCGCTCGCCGGGGTTGGCGCATGTTCTCAATCGGCTGCACGGCGATGTTATTAAGGAACTGGTGCTGGTGACGCACGGTCTGGTACTCGGCGCGGCCGATGCGCCAACTGTCGCTCTATCAGCCGACGGCAACCATCTGGTGCTGCGCGGGATCTATGGCGAAACGATTGACGGCAATCTGGCTGCGGGCGAGATGGCGGGCTGGCAGGCGATGCGGGCGCAGTTGTTCCGTCATGCTTCGGTACTCAAACGCATGTTCGACGACGTTCCGCCGCCGCTCGACTCGCCTTCGGCCATGGAGCTTTTCAAGCTGGCAAAGACCGGATTGGCGCTGCGTTTCATGGGCAAGACGGAGATGCGCGAGTTCATGCGCATGCTGTTGATGCCGGTGGCGGATGTCGCCAATGAGCATTTGACGGATTTGAGGCTGAAGGGGCTGCTGGCATTTGATGCGACGCTGGGCGTGCATCTGGGACCGCACTCGCCGACCTCGTTGCTGGGGCTCTACTACCGGCTTGCAGGCGAACTTGGCGGAGTTGCCGGCGGGCGGCAGGTTCCTGTTGGCGGCATGGCTGCCGTGATCGGGGCGCTGGAGAGGGCGGCCCGGGCTGCTGGCGTGACCATCACGACAGGGGTTCCGGTTGGGCGGATTATTGTCGAGGCGGAGAAGGCTGCTGGTGTCGTGCTGGCGGACGGCAGCGAGGTTCGAGCGCCGCTGATTGTGTCGGGGATCAGCCCGGTGACGACATTCATTCAGCTTGTCGGGCCAAGGCATCTCGACACTGGGTTTGTGCGGGCAGTTGGCAACATCCGCACGAAGGGCGATACGTCAAAGCTCCATCTGGCGCTGGACCGGATGCCGCAGTTTGCCGGGCTTGACGCCAGGGACCATGCGGGGCGGCTGGTGATTGCCCCGACTTCGGACCATGTCGAGCGCGCCTTCAACCCGGCGAAATATGGCGAACTGCCGGACGAGCCTGTGATGGAAATTACCCTGCCGGGCGGTTTGACCAGCGGCATGGCGCAGGGCGGATGCGTGCTCTCGGCCAATATCCAGCACACGCCGTTTGATTTGCGGCAGGGCTGGGAGAGCGGCAAGGGTGAGCTTTACAGGCGCGTTTTACCTTGCAAGGTGCAGCGGGCTGCGCAACGAGCAGTGTCGCGCCGTCAGTGGTGCGGGGGTGGGCGGGTCATCGCTTGTCATCGTTTGTGTTGGCGATCATGTCTTCAACCGGTCGTCGCTGTCGCAAGGCTCGGTGCCGGGCGAATGCCCACGGCCCCTTGCCCCACCAATTGCGCCGCCACCAGCTCCAGCAACACCACGCGAATGGCGAGCGCCGCCTCAGACAGAGGCGCGCTGTTCGACACACACAAGGAAACGGTGGCCGCCATGCCGGGCTGGCCGACATCGTCGATGCGCCGCACCACCGGCGGGCGCGCGCCGCTGAAGGTGCTGGCCAACGCCCAGGGCAAGATGGTGGCGCCCAGCCCCGCTTCGATGGCCTCGCGCAGCGTGGCGGCCGACTCGATTTCGGCGCGCACGCGGGGCTGCAACTGAGCCTGCGCGAAGGCGTTGTCCACCAGCCGGCGCAGGAAGTGCGTGCGCCCGGGCAGCAGCAAGTCCACCTCGGCCAGCGCGGCCAGCGGCAGGGCTTCGTTTTCGGCGCCGGGCAGCACCGTGCCGGGTGGCGCGATCAGGAACAAGTCTTCCACCAGCAGCGGCTGCAAGTGCACGCCGCTGAGTTGCGTGGGCGCGTAGATGAGGGCCATGTCCATGCGGCCGGTGAGCACCATTTCGCTGAGCACGAGACCGAAGTTGTCGTTGATGAACAGCTTGATGTCGGGGTGGCGTTCGCGCGCCGCCTTGAGCAAGGGCGTGGCCAGGATCGAGGTGGTGCTGTAGGTGGCCAGGCCCACCGACACCGCGCCGCGCAGCGCACCACCGGCCCGCGCCACATCGCGCTGCGCCTGTTCAAGCTGGCCGAGCAAGGTGCGCGCATGGCCATACAGCTCGCGCCCGGCCGCGGTGGGCGTGACGCCGGCATGCGAACGCAGCAGCAGCTTGTGGCCGAAGTGCGCTTCCAGCGCCGCGATCTGCTGGCTCAGTGCCGGCTGCGCCATGTTCAGCGTTTGCGCCGCGGCTGTCAGGCTGGCGGCGTCCACCGCCATGACGAAGCTCAACAGGTTCTTGAAACTCACGCTCACTGCACCACCCTGCGCGCCATGCGCTCCGGGATGGGCGCTTGGGACGACCCGGCGCGCCCATGTGGACATTGTGATGTGACGCCCATGCTGCTTGGCCTGCGGCGACACCAGGGCGATGAGCATCGGGTATTTCCCCGCGGGGTGAAGGTAACTGCCGTGACGGCCGTGTGACGCTGGCCGGCCTAGAACCGAACCATGCCCTAATCGAGGCACGGCTCCAAAGCGCGAGCCCAACCCCAAGCCCGACAGGCTGCCAGATGTCGCGTCCGCTGCCCGCACTCGTTCCTTCGCACCCACGGCCACCGCGCCTGCGCCTGATCGGCCAGGCTGCGTGCCTGCACGGTGCCAGCCAGGTGCTACCGCTCGAACCCAAGGACGCGCTGCTGCTGGCCTATGTGGCCTTGGTCGGGGCAACCTCGCGTCGCGCGCTGGCAGGCTTGCTGTGGCCCGACGTTGACGCGGCCCGTGCCAGTGCCAACCTGCGCCAGCGCCTGTTTCGCTTGCGCAAGGTGCTCGGCTTCGATCTGCTTCACGGCCGCCTGGTCGCGCGCCTCGCTGACGGCGTGCAAACCGACTTGGCGCAATCCGACGCCGCCCCGGGCGACTTGCTGGCCGGCGTGAGTGAAGCCGATGCCGGTGCCCTTGCGACGTGGCTCGATACCGAACGCGAGCACCGGCGCGCCCAGCGCATCGAAGCGCTCGCCGGCGCCGCGTCGGACTACGAAAAGACCGGCCAATTGGCCCTGGCGCTGAGCACGGCGCAGCAGATCGTCGAGATCGACGCGACGTCCGAACACGCGCACCGCCGGCTGATGCGTCTGCACCATCTGCGCGGCGACCGTGCTGCCGCGCTGGCCGCGTTCGATCGCTGCTGCGACGTGCTAGAGCGCGTGCTCGGCGTGGCCCCCGTGGCGGAGACGGAAATACTGCGCCGGCAGATCGAGGCCCAGACGCCGCAGCCCGCCAGCGGCGCCACCAGCCCCACAAAGCCGCTGCCACTGAGCGTGCTGCGCCCGCCGCGTCTCATCGGCCGCAGCGGCGAGCTGGCGCTGCTGCGGCAGGCCTGGCAGACGTCGCGGCTGTGTACCGTTGTCGGCGAGGCGGGGCTGGGCAAGACCAGGCTGCTTGATGCCTTCCTCGAAGGCCGGCCGGACGCCGTGCGCACCACCGGCCGGCCGGGCGATGCCGGTGTGCCGTTCACCACCCTGGCCCGGCTGCTGCGTGCGGTGCTGCAGCGGGTCGATGGCACAGCCAACCCGCTGTTGCTGCCCCAGGTGCGCCAGGAAATCGCGCGCGTGCTGCCCGAGTGGGGCGACGCCGCCTCGGGTGACCGCGAAGGCCAACGCTTTGTCTTGCAGCGCGCCGTGCGCAGCCTGCTCACCAGCGTGCCCGGCTTGCGCGGCCTGGTGATCGACGACCTGCACTTCGCCGATCCGTCCACGCTCGACATGTTGCAAGCGGTTGTCGATACGACGGACGACGCCGGGTCCGCGCTGTCATGGGTGTTCGCCTACCGCCCGGTCGAGGCGGGTACGCATCTGCGTGGCTTCCACGACGCCTTGCTCGACCTGGCCGTGCCGGCGCGCGTGACCTTGGCGCCGCTCGATGTGGCCGAGCTTGCCCAACTGATCGATTCGCTGGCGCTTCCCGCTGTGTGCGGCGCCGACGTCGCGCCCCATTTGCTGCGGCGCACCGGCGGCAACCCGCTGTTCCTGCTGGAGACCCTGAAGCAAGCCTGGTCAGATGGCTCCTTGCCGGCACTGGTTTCGGGGTCGTCGCAGGCGCGTCCGCAAACGGTGCAGCAACTGATCGAGCGGCGTCTTTCGCAGCTCTCGCCCGGTGCGCTGACGCTGGCGCGCGTGGCCGCCGTGGCCGCTGTTGACTTCAGAATCGAGCTGGCGGCCGAAGTGCTGGGCCAGCCGGCGATTCAGCTTGCCAGCTTCTGGGGCGAACTCGAAGCGGCCCAGGTGCTGCGCGATGGCGGCTTCGCACACGACCTGGTCTACGAGGCCACCCTGGCATCGGTGCCGCGCGAAATCGCGCGCCACACCCACGCCGCCGTGGCGCGCTGGCTTGGTGCCAACGCGGGCGAGCCGGCACGAACCGCAGCGCACTGGATCGCCGCGGGCGAAGACGAATCGGCCATCGCGCCGTTGCGCGAAGCGGCGCGGCGCAGCACGGCGCGCACCTTCGTCGCCCAGGCGCGCGCACTTCTCGAACAGGCGGCAGCGCTGTGCAGCGCGGCCGGCCGCAGCGCCGAAGAATTCGCGGTGCGCTTAGAGCTGCACCAGAACTACATCGTTGACGACCCCGGCAGCATCCATGAAGCGCTGGTGCAGCGCCTGCAGGTGCTCGCGGTGAGCGACACCGAGCGCCTGGACGCGGCCTGGGCGCAGCACAACCTGCGCCGGTTTCGCCAGACCACATCGCCGCTGGCCGAGCTCGAAGCCGATGTCGCCAGCGCCGAGCGGCTCGGCGACGAACGCGTGCTGTGCGCGATGGTGACGATGCTGGTCTCGGGCTATTTGGTATCGGGCCAGCCGGACGCGGCGCAGGCTGCGCTCGCGCGCCACGCGGTGCTGTTCGAGCGCAGCACGCAGCACAGCGAACTCATCGGCAACCTGGCCGACCTGTTCGGCGAGCAAGATCGCTTCGATGAATCGCTGCGCCACCTTGAGCGGGCCTGCGAGCTGTACCGCCAGGCCGGTGAGCCGGCCGAAGTGATGGTGATGCTGTGCAACCGAACCCGCCACCTGCGCCAGCAGGGTCGCATGGTGGCCGCGCAGGAAGTGTTCGAGCAGATCGACCGCTGGCACGCGGCGAACGCCCCCAACCCGCGCGCCTGGCTGGTCTCGCGTGCCGGGGGCAGCGAGGTGCTGCGCGAACTGGGGCGCTACCGCGATGCGCTGCACCTGCTGGACCAGCCGCGCGACGAAGTGCGCATGCGCATGGGCCGCTTGGTTCCGGCGTTCGCACTCGCCCAGGCCAAGCTCTGGCTGGCGCTTGGCCAGCATGCACGTGCCCAGCAGGCGATCAATGAGATGGGCGACGATCTGTCGGGTGCGCCCGATTGGCTGCAAGCACGTTGCGGCCTGGCCGCAGCGCAGGTGGCCGCGCGCATTCGCGGCGGCGGCGAATGCGACCGGCCGGCCAGCGCTGAATGGCAATTGCTCGATCAGGCTTCAGCCCTGGCACCGCGCCATTTGCGCCGCTCGGCCTGGTTCGAATGCGAGCTGCAACGCGCGGCCTGGCTTGAGCCGGGCGCGGGTGCGGCGCTGGCCGACAGCATCGACATCATCGCCACCCATCACGGCATGGTGGGGTACGCGCAGCAAGCCAAGCTGTGCTCGGCATCGCAGCGGCTGGCGGGCGGGCAGAACGCCGCGGCGCTGCAACGGGTGCGCGCCGCCCAGGCCGACCAGCAGCACCGCTTCGGCCAGGCACCGTCCGCCGAGCCGGTTCACCCCAGCGGCGGCAGCGAAGCCGAGCGCGATTGGGTGGTCGCCCGGGTGCTGACAGCCTGCGACCAGCCCGACGCGCAAACGGTGATCGACGCGGCCCGCCTGCGCCTGGCCAGCGCGTTGCATGCGCAGGTAGCGCCGGAATTCAAGGCCGGGTTTCGCGAGCGCAACCCGGTGCACCGGGCGTTGCTGGCGCTCACCCGAGGAACGCCGAACGTGTGACGGCGCTGTGACGTGTGCGGGGCCAGGATCGAACCTGATCGGTCTTCGGTCAGGCTCAGGGAGGCACCATGCGCACAGGCTCGTTTTCATTCAAGTCGGCTGCCCGTGGGGTATGGGGCACGATGCTGCGGCTGGTCTGGGCCGCGCTCTTGCCCATGGCCATGATGTCGTGTGGCGGCGGGGGCGATACGGGCGGCCCGGGTGCCGCGCCTGCCACCGTCACGACCATAACGGTTGCCGCCGCTGACGCTGGCATGGCTGTCGGCCAAACCCGCACCATCAGCGCCGAAGCCAAAGACCAAAACGGCGTGGCGATGATGGGCGTCGCGTTCACCTGGGCATCGTCGAACGGCACCGTCGCCAGCGTTGCGAACGGTGTCGCGACCGGGCTTTCCGCCGGCACGGCCGGCATCACCGCGTCGAGCGGCGGCGTGACCAGTCCACCGGTCAGCGTCACCGTCACCGAGGTCGCCGTCGCGCCGGCGCAGGGCAGCCGGGTCGTCGTCGACAAGGCGTCGGTGTTCCTGCCTGCGATGGGCCAGACGGCGCGTTTATCGGCCCAGCTCGTCGACCCGCAGGGCGTGGCAGCGCCGGCCGGCGTGGCCTGGAGCTCGAGCGCGCCCGACAAGGTGTCGGTCGACGCCAACGGCCAGCTCGTGGCCCTGAAGATCGGCTCGGCGCAGGTGTTCGCGCAAGTCGGCGCGGTCCGCTCGCCGCCGACGCTGGTTTTCGTCGCCGAGCCGCAGCCCGGCGCGACCCTGGTTACCGATGCCCAGGTGGTCTCGGTCGGTTCGTTCCTCGGTCTGCCCGCCGGTGCATCCCCGGGCGTGGGCACGCACTACGAGGTCACGCTCGCCGGTGTTGCCGCGCCGCTGCCGGGCAGCGTGGTGCTCGCGGCCGAGACCGCGCCGATCATCGGCACGGTGGTTTCGACCCGGCAAGAGGCGGCCGGCCTGGTGGTCACGCTCGCGCTGGCGCCGCTGTACCAGGTGTTCAGGGCCTACGACATCGGCCTCAAAATCGACCTGTCGGCTTTCGCTTTCGAGCCCATTGCAGCCCGATCGGCGCAGGCCACACCGGCGGCGCGGTTGACCACCCTGGCCGCACGCTGGAACGCCGGGCGCGACCCGCGCCGGCATGCGCTCGGCAACGTCCGGCCGCTCGAGGTGCTGGAGCCGTTCAAGGCATTCGATTGCGACCCGAGCTTCAAGCCGCAACTGATCGGCGCGCCTATCAGCCTGACATTCGACAACAAGCTGAGCCTGGTGCTCGAGGATCGGCCCGGCTACAGCAAGCACGCGCTCGAAGGCTCGGCGACGCTGGTTGGGGCGGCAGGCCTCGTGGTGAAGGCCGGGTTCAAATTTGGCGGGCGCTGCGACGCGCAGGCGCAGATCAAGTTGCCGATCTTCGGCTGGTTCAGCGCATTGGTCATGCCGGCAGTGAGATTCGGGCTCGGTGCCGAACTCGAGGCCGAGGTGCTGGTGTTTCAAGGCGAGCTCGGTGTCGAGGGCGAAATCGGCTTCAGCCCGGTTCTCGGCTGGGAGTGTGGCGGCGCGACGCCGACCTGCCGCGGCCTGGACACGGCTGAGACGGTCAACAAGTTCAAGACAAAGGCGAAGCTTCCGACCGAGCACGGGATGCAGGCCAAGGTGTCAGCGCACTTCTTTGTCGTGGCCGGGCTCGACGCGGCGATCCTGCTCGGCGCTCTCAACGCCGGCATCGTGGAAGCACGGGTCGGGCCGAAGCAGTCGTTCGACCTTGCCTTTGAAAAAGACCAGGCGGCCCGAGCCGACTATGCGTCCAGCTACGACCTGAAATTCGAAGCCGTGGTCGAGCCCGGGCCGGCGCTGGCGAAGGCGATCGAGAAAGTGATCGGCGACGACACGACGAGCGTGAAGTTCAAGGCCGAGGCGACCAAGGAAATTTCAGAGTCACCCAAAGGCAGCCTCACGGTCAGCAAGTCGAAGGTGAGGCTCGGCGAGGCGGTGGACTTCACCGTCGCCTTCGCCCCGCCAGGGTCGGTCGAATACTTGGTCATCGGCTACAACGTGACCGGGGTCGAGCTGTACCGGCGCGCCGAGGGCGAAGTCGACTTCACGCCCTGGAAGTCGATGCAGCTCATCGGCAGCCACGTTGCAAACTACCACTGGGTGCCCGAGCCCGCCGATGGCGGCAAGTACGAGTTCGCAGCGTTCGTGAACACCCAGCTCCTGACGCCGCTGCTGGAAGTCGACAAAGACACGATCCGCAGCGTTGAGGTGAGCTGCTTCGCGGCGGGCGCCCTGTCAGCGAGCAACGTGACCCGGCGGCGTGCGCTTGGGGCAGGCAAGGTCAAAGGCTCGAACGCGACCGCCCTGGCCGCGACATGCGCCGATACCTGGGTGGGGACGACGGCAACCGGAAACGGTGCCTACGGGCCGAACCTGACCGAGGCCACCGTGACCCTGAAGCTGGCCCCGTGGATCGACACCGGCTCGCCCACCCTCGTTGCCTACTACGGCGAAGGTTTGGTCAAGGTCAAACACAACGACATCGCCGGCTGCAAGACGACGCCCACCGAATTTGCATTCAACAGCGAGACCGGCAGGGACGGCGGCAAAGCGTTTGAATCGAACCAGTGGATCGTTGACTACTCGACCAGCCCACCGACCGCTTCCGGTGGCGGCGAGGTCAACGCTACCCTGACCACAGTCTGCCCGTCGTTCACACAGGTTTGGACAACCGCGTTCTCATTCGGCATCGTTCCGTTCGGCACGCCCCTGAGCCCGGACGGCCTGGGCTTCAGCGGCAGCAGCCAGCCGTTCTATTCGTTCGATTTCAAGCGGCCGTAGCCGCCTTCGCGCGCCGAATCGTCAAGGCATGGCGCAGATGAAACTGCTGGCCAGCGCCGGGTCGCCATGCCCCTTGTACTGCGGGTAGCTCGGGTGCACGCACAGCGGGCGCGACAGCACAGTGGCGCCGGTGGCATCAAGCTTTGAAGCCAACAGCGTGCCCGGGGCCTTGTGCTTGGTGACCCAGTCGTCCAGCGCTTGCAGCAAGTCGCTCGTGTCAGCCCCCGGCCCGCCGGCACAGTGGTTCACGCCAGGCGCCAGGTACATGCGCACGAACTGGTCGGCGTTGGCCCGGCCGCCCACTGCCGCCTGCACCTGGCTGTAATAGTCGAGCGTGGCGCGGTAGCTCAAGGCGGCGTCATTGGTGCCATGCCACAAGATCAACTTGCCGCGCGAACCGAGAAAGTTGTGCAGCGCCGGGTTGGTGGCGTCATTCAGCGCTGACAAGGCGCCCAAAGCCGCCGGGTTGCTGTCGAAGTTGTAGGCCAGTGAATCAGCCAGCGGGTTACCGGCCAGGTAGTACTTCACCGTGGTGTCCTGGAACAAGAACTGCAAGCGCGGGCCGCTGCTGACCCACAGGTCCCAGGCGCCGCCGGTGGCGTTTTCATTGCCGCTGAGCGGCCAGCCGGGGTAGTGGTACGCACCGCCCGCAATGGAAGTCGGGTTGGTGTACGAGTTCACCACCGCAAGCTGGGCATCAGACAGGCAACTGTTGCCCGTGTCGCCGCCGCCGGCGCAGCGCAGCGAGGCCGCGTTGAAGTGGCAGGCTTGCGGGTGGCTCACCACACCATCAGCCACGCCGTCGGCCGCGTCGCAGGCGGCCAGCACGGCGTTGGACAAGGTGTTGAGCTTGGCCGCGCTCATGGCCCCGCCCGGCGCGGCCAGGGCCTTAGCCGTGCGGTTGAACGCACCCATGATGCCCACCCAGTTGTAGGCCGGCGCGCGCGAAATGATGCCGTCGAACAACCACGGGAAGCGCTGCGTGTTCATCAAGCCTTCGCGCCCGCCGTTGGAGCAGCCTTCGAAGTAGGTGCGCTTGGCCGCGTGGTGGTAGTGGCGACGCACGATCTCGCGCGCGGCTTCGGTGACGGTGGGCACCGAGAGATAGCCGAACAGCGCCGCGGCGTGCGGGTCACCCTGAATGAACGACGCATCGAGCCCGCTGCCCTGGTGGCCGGAATCGCTGCTGACCTGGGCAAAGCCCTTTTGCAAGGCGCCCACGGTGACAGGCGGAATGGCGCCGTTGTAGCCGCCGCCGCCGCCGTAGTGCAGCTTCGAGTTCCACTTCACCGGCAGGCGCAATTCAAAGTTCAGCTTGGGCGCGATCAGGCCGCTGACGCGGCAGTACTCAGGCAGCGTGGCGGTGGCGGCCACCATGTTGGCCGCCAGCACATGCGCGCCGCCGATGTGGCGGCCGGTGAGGTCTTCGCAGCGTTGCGTGCGGTGGCCGCGGTCACGGTCACGGTCACGGTCACGGTCATCGTCGTGGCGTTCATTGCCGGCCAGCGCCGGCCCCAAGAGTGCGAATGCGCCCAGGGCGCAAACTGAAAGCAGGGTAACGGCCCTGCGCGGCAAGGTGTGCTTCATGACGGTTGACTCCGAAGTTAATGGTGTCGTGAGGGTTGATCGCCGCCAGGCCCAAGTTCAGCGTTCTTCGCTTGCTCCAAGCGCGCGTCACTATGAGCAGTCTGCGGCGCGGACGCAAGCGGATTCACCCGATTGCCCCCTAGGGTTCCCGGCATGCCAACCAGTTCGTACACTAGCGTATAACCCTGCTAGCGAACCATCGGCAGCGGCCGCGGTTCACCGGGCGGCGCAGCACGGCGCCGGCAGCAAAGGGGCCACGTGGCATGTTGGTGCAGGTGTTGAACGGGTTGGTGTATGGCGGGCTGCTGTACATCGTGGCCGTGGGCCTGGTGCTCATCTTCGGCCTGCGCCGGGTGGTGAACTTTGCCCACGGCAGCCTGTTCATGCTCGGCGCCTACGTGGGCTTCAGCGCCGCCGCCGTGGGCAACTACTGGGTCGCGCTGGTGGTGGCGGTGGTGGTGCTGGGCGCACTCGGTGGGCTGCTCGATGTCTTCGTGTTCCGCCCGCTGCAGCGCCAAGACCCCATCGTCACCGTGCTTGTCACCTTCGGCCTGCTGTTGGTGCTGGAAGACTTGGCACAAACCGTCTGGGGCAAGGGCTACCGCACCCTGGCCGTGCCGGAACTGCTGGCCGGAGCGGTGAAGATTTCCGGCCAAGACTTTCCGGTGTATCGGCTGATGGTGATTGCCGTGGCCGCGCTGGTGGCCACATCACTCACCTTGTGGCTGCGCTACAGCCGCATCGGCCTGTTCATCCGCGCATCGAGCGTGGACCCGGTCACCACCGCGGTGCAGGGCGTCAACACCAACCGCGTCAGCGCCATCGTGGTGGCCATCGGCACCGGCCTGGCGGGGTTGTCGGGCACGATCGCCGCGCCGCTGCTGGCCATCTCGCCCTCCATGGGCGGCTACATCTTGGTTGAATCCTTCATCGTCATCGTGATCGGTGGCCTGGGCAGTTTTTCCGGCGCCTTCGTGGCCGCGCTGGTGATCGGCCAGATCTACAACTTCGGTGTCGTGCACCTGCCTTGGGCCGCCACCATGATCCCCTTCTTGCTCATGGTGGCCGTGTTGGTCTGGCGCCCGGCGGGTTTGGCAGGTAGTCGTGTCTAACGTTATCACCCGCACACCCAGACCCGCCTCGCCGCGCGCGGCCGCGCTGTGGGCACTGGGCTTCATCGTGGTCGGCCTGGCGCTGCCGCGCGCCGTGGGCTCGGTGCTGTTGATGACGCTGCTGGCGCAAGCGGCGATCAGCGGCGTGCTGGCGATGGCCGTTGGCACCTTGCTGCGGCTGAACGGAGTCGTCAGCTTCGGCCACGCCGCGTTCTACGGCCTGGCGGTGTACGTGGTGGCCTTGAGCTTGAACCAGGGCTGGATGCCGGCCGAGGCCGCCATCATCGTGGCGCTGGCCCTGCCCACGCTGCTGGCCTTCTTGCTCGGCCTGGGCATCGTGGGCATTCCCGGCATTGCGTTTTCGATGCTCACCCTGGCCGTGGGCCAGGCCGTGCATGAATTTGCGATGAAGGCGCGCGAGGTGACGGGTGGCGAAGACGGCATGGCCATCAAGCTGCCGGCACAACTCTTCGGCCTGGATGTGAACGTGTTCCAGCGCCCGCAGTCGATGTTCATGATCTGCTGGGTGGTGCTGGTGTTGCTCACATTGGCCCTGTCACTGTTCGGCAGCAGCCGCGCCGGCCGCACCGTGGCCTTGATTCGTGAAAACGAAGAGCGCGCGCGCTTCATCGGTTACCGCACGCGCGTGCCGCGCGCCGCGGTGCTGGCGCTGTCGGCCTTTATCGCCGCCTTGGCCGGCGTGCTGTTTGCCGTGTACAACGCCTTCGCTTCGCCCGATGTGCTGCACTGGAGCCTGTCGGGCTCGGCGCTGATCATGGTCATCATCGGCGGGCCGCGCCTGCTGTGGGGGCCGGCGTTCGGCGCCATCGTTTTCTTCTTCCTCAAAGACGTGGCCGGCAACCTCACCGAGCATTGGCCGGCACTCATCGGCCTGACGCTGATTGCCGTGACCCTGCTGCTGCCGCTGGGCCTGGGTGGCGCGCTGGCGCAGCTGCTTGAGCGTTTTCGCGCCGTGAAATGAAACACCCCCTACGCGCTTCGCGCGCCTTCCGGCAAGCATGCCGGAAGGCCTTCGCAGGCGAGAAACAGTCCGCAGGGACTGTTTCTCGTCCGGGCTCAGCCCCCTCAAGGGGGCAACGCCAGCGGCCCGGCAGAGCCGGTTCCGCGGCGTTCGCTTGGGCCATGCCAATTCATGCATCGTGGATGGCGGTTGGCGCCATGGAAGACTGACATGTTTGCCATCCAGGGCGAAAAACTCACCCGCCGCTAC
>JANOXU010000118.1:0-4265 GCA_031418595.1 Burkholderiales bacterium | reverse complement strand
ACGAGTTCACGGTGCTGCTGACCGACCTGAGCGACCCGGAGATGGCCGCTTCAGTGGCCAAACGCCTGGTCAACGCGCTGGCCGAACCCATCACCGTGCAGGGCACCGAAGTTTTTGTCGGCGGCAGCATAGGCGTCGCGCTGTACCCCGAGGATGGCACCGACATCGACACCTTGCTGATGAACGCCGACACCGCGATGTACCGCGCCAAGGCGGCCGGCCGTGGTGGCTTCCAGCTCTACGACCGTTCGATGAACGCACGTGCGCTCGACCGCCTGCGCATGGAAACGCGCCTGCGCCGCGCGCTCGAACGCAAGGAGTTCGTGCTGCACTACCAGCCCCGCATCGACGTCATCAGCAGGAAGATCGTCGGTGCCGAGGCGTTGATTCGCTGGAACCACCCTGAACGCGGGCTGCTGCCACCGGGTGAATTCATCCCGCTGGTCGAGGATTCGGGGCTCGTGATTCCGATCGGTGAGTGGGCGATCCAGACCGTCTGCCGCCAAAGCGCCGACTGGGCCGCCGCCGGCCTGCACACGGTACCCATTGCCGTCAACCTGGCCTCCACGCACTTGCGCGAACGCAGCCTGCCCAGCCTGGTGCGCGAGGCCCTGGCCAGCCACGGCGTGGCGGCCAGTTGCCTGGAGATCGAAGTCACCGAGTCGATCCTGCTGGCCGACCCCGAACTCAGCGTGCGCATCGCGCAGCAGCTCGCCAACATGGGCGTGCAACTGTCGATCGACGACTTCGGCACCGGTTACTCGTCACTCAGTTACCTCAAACGTCTGCCGATCAACGCCCTGAAGATCGACCGCTCGTTCGTGCGCGACATCGACCACGACCCGGATGACGCGGCCATCGTCACCGCCATCATCGCGCTGGCCCACAGCCTGAAGCTCAAGGTGGTGGCCGAAGGCGTGGAAACGGCCGCGCAACTGGATTTCCTGCGCGCGCTGCATTGCAACGAGTACCAGGGCTACCTGACCAGCCACGCGGTGTCGCCGCAGCAGATGGCGCAGTTGCTGCGCTTGCACGCGCCGGCAGCCACGCCACCGATCACGCCGGGGCTGTTGCCCGCCGACACCGTGCCGGCACTGGCCTGAAAGCGCCGGGCACCGGCGCGCCAGCGCTCAAGGCGCGGGCTTGGGCCCTCTGGGCAGCACCATCGGCGCGGGGTTGTCCACGCCGTCGAGTTCGGCCTTGCAGCGCACCCCGCCGGGCACGGCGCCGTTGGCGTTGGGCAGCTCCAGGCGCGCGACGAAGGTGTCGCTGGCAGCATCGACCACGCGGTCGACCATCTTCACCGTGGCGTTCAGCCGGCCGCTCGTGCCCACGGCCGTGATCTGCGCCTTCATGCCGGGTTTGACGCGGCCTATGAGCGCTGCGGGCATGACGATATCAACCCGCAGCGGGTCGATCTGCGCGACCTTCAACGCCGGCTTGCGCCCGCCGCCGGCATCGGCCAAATCGCCCGGGTTGAGCATGCGGTCCAGCACCACACCATTGAACGGCGCAGCCAGGCTGCGCAGGGCCAGGGCGTCGGCGGCGCGCTTGTAGTCAAGCTTGGCCAGCTCGCGGTTTTCAGTGGCTGCGAGCAGTTCGCTTTCAGCAATGTTGCGTTCGGCCTCGGCTTCCTCGCGCGCCTGCACCGAAGCAAAGTTCTCCAGCGCCAGGCCGGTGGCACGGGCCAGCTTCTTGGTGGCGTAGTCGAGCCGGTTGCGGGCGGACTTGATTTGGCCGTCCATCTGCATGCGAAAGCGTGCCGCTTCCAGGGTGGAGCGTTCGACGTTGGACAGCAGCTCGAGCAAAGGTTGGCCGCGGCGGATGTGGTCACCGCGCTGCACATGGATCTTGTCGATCAGGCCTTCAACGGGCGTGCGCAGCTCAACCACCTGGCTGGGCTCGATCAAACACTCGAACGGGCTGCCGGCGGCGTGAACCGCCGCCGCACTGAACAGGCTTGCACACAGCGCCATGGGCATCTTCAACATCATTCACCTCTTCCGGAAAAACTGAGCAAACGGGCCAACTGCTGGTCGTGCTGCAAGGTCATCAAGCGCACCTCGCCTTGGTGGGCTTCGGCGCGGCGCTGCGCCAGCCAGCGCAGGCCGGCCAACAGCCAGCGCGGCACGCCGCTGCGGCGCACCCACGAACGCGCAGCCAACCACTTGCTGAACACGGGCAGTTGCGCGACAAAGAGTTCATCGTCCAACGCCACCAGCGCCTGGGCCGTGCCGGGGTCACCCTGGCGCCCACAGCGGCCGATGAGCTGGCGGTCAATGCGGCGCGACTCGTGGAACTCGGTGAGGATGACATGCAGCCCACCGGCCTGCACCACGCCAGGCCCGAGCACGATGTCGGTGCCGCGCCCGGCCATGTTTGTGGCCACCGTCACCCGCCCGGCCTGGCCGGCCTGCGCCACGATGGCGGCTTCGTCTTGATCCTGCTTGGCGTTGAGCACCACATGCTCGATGCCGTGTTCACGCAGCACGGCGGAGATCTGTTCCGACGCCTGCACGCTACGCGTGCCGATCAGCACCGGGCGCTGGCGCTTGACCGCCTGGCGCCGCGCCGCCACGGCCACCGCGTGCCACTTGGCGGCGGCATCGGCATAGCAACGCGCCGGGCCCACCAGGCGCTGCGAGCGGCGGTGCAACGGCACACGCACCACATCAAGCCCATACACGCGGCGGATTTCGCTGGCCACTTCAAGTGCCGTGCCGGTCATGCCGGCCAGGCGCACATAGCGGCGGAACAGCCGCTGGTAGGTGATGCGCGCCAGCGTTTCGCGCTGGCCGGTGAGCACCACGCCTTCCTTGGCCTCGATCATCTGGTGCAGGCCACGCTCCCAGGCGCGGTCGGGCATGACGCGGCCGGTGGCTTCATCGACGATTTGCACCTTGCCATCGGTCAAAACGTAATGGCGGTCGCGCAGGTACAGCAGGCTGGCGGCCAGGGCCTGCTGCACCAGTTCTTCACGCGCGCGCGCCGAGGCCCAGACCGATGTTTCAGCGTCGTCTTCGGTTTCCAGTGCAGGCTGCACGGCAGCGTCGAGCCACTCATAGGCCGCCGGCTTCAAGCGCACGCGGCGGGTGCGTTCATCCACGTTGTAGTGCGCCTGCGGGTCCATCGCCGCGGCCAGGCCCAGCGCGCGCTCATAGTCGGCCGCGGCAGGGGCATGTTTGGGCTGGGTGGACAGGATCAGCGGCGTGCGTGCTTCATCGACAAACACGCTGTCGGCTTCATCGACGATGCAATAGGCCAGCCCGCGCATCACCACACCGGCCTCGGGCCCGGCCAGCGGGCGGTGCACATCGCGCAGTTGTTCTAACGATAGATGCAAGCCACTGGCGCGTTCGCCCAGGGTGGCGCGGTCGCGCAGGTAGTCGAAGGCCAGTTCCTTGTTCGAGGCGTAGGTGACGTCGGCGCTATAGGCCGTGCGCCGTGCGCCTTTTTGCAGGCCGTTGACGATGACGCCCACGCGCAGGCCGAAGAAAGCGTAAAGCGGGCCCATGGTTTGCGCGTCGCGCGAAGCCAGGTAGTCGTTCACCGTGACCACATGCACCGGCACGCGCGCCAGGGCCACGGCAATGGCCGGCAAGGCGGCGGCAAAGGTCTTGCCCTCGCCGGTGGCCATTTCAACCAGCGTGCCTTGCAGCAGCGACCACGCGGCGCGGTATTGGGTGGGGTACGGGCGCTGGCCCAGCACGCGATGGGCGGCCTCGCCGATCAGCGCGAAGCAGCGCGCGCTGGGCGCCGGCAGGAAGCCTTCGCGGCGCAAGCGCGACCCCAGCGCCCGGGCCTGGCTGCACAACACCTGGTCTGACAGGCCGGCGGCTTCCTCGATGGCCAGCGCCAACTCGCGTTGATAGCGCGAGCCGGCCTGCACATTTGCGCCCAGCAGCCGCCGCAAGGTCAACGGCAGGCGCGACCACAGGCCCACGGCCAGGCGGTCGTACCAGGGCGCCTCGACTTCATCGCGCTCAACGTAGGGCCGCCCGGGGGCCAGGTCGGCCGGGGTGACGCCGAGAACGGCTACATCAGACATGAAGCACGCTCAGGAACTCGGCCCAAGCGAATGCCGCGGAACCGGCTCTGCCGGGCCGCTGGCGTTGCCCCCTTGAGGGCATACGCGCTAACTTAAAATGAGTCATGCTGTTATGCTTCGAACCGTCACGAGGAAGGGGCGGTCATGGACGAGCCGTTTGAGACCGATGACGTCGACGATGCCGATGCGGGCGAACCGGTGGCCGGCGAGTTGGCCA
>JANOXU010000117.1:0-77068 GCA_031418595.1 Burkholderiales bacterium | reverse complement strand
AAGCGAAATTTGGCCCCAGCGAGGACAGTTTTTGCCGGGTTTGCAGGCCCATAGCCGTAGCTATGGGACAAAAAGCCGGTGAAAAATGGACCGCTGCGGCCAAATTGCAGCCGACGTTCCCCAAGTCCGACAGGCTCCTAGGCAACCCAGCGCCTTGCCTTGCCGGTACCCAGGAGCCCATGTCCAACATCGCTGAAAACCGCCGCGCCCGCTACGACTACCTGATCGAAGAACGCTTCGAAGCCGGCATGGTGCTCGAAGGCTGGGAGATCAAGGCCATCCGCGCCGGCCAGGTGCAACTCACCGATGGCTACGTGCTCATCCGCGATGGCGAGCTGTACCTGATCGGCTGCCGCATCAACGCCCTGCGCAGCGCCTCCACCCATGTGCACCCCGAGGCCGACCGCACCAAGAAGCTGCTGATGCACAAGGCCGAGATCAAGCGGCTGGTGGGCAAGATCGAGCAAAAGGGCTACACCCTGGTGCCACTGAACCTGCACTTCAAGGGCCCGCGCGTGAAGGCCGAGATTGCCCTGGCCAAGGGCAAGGCACAGCACGACAAGCGCAATGCCGAGAAAGAGAAGGATTGGGAGAGGGAGAAGGGCCGCATGATGCGGCACAAGGTCTCGACCAAACCCGGGGCTTGAGGCGAACTTTGCCTGATTCCAATCGTTAGCCAAAGACCCGCCGCAGCGCCAGTTGTGCATCGCGCCGCAGGTCTTCCACCTCTTCCAGGCCGATGGCAAAGCGCACCAGGGTGCCGGCCCATTGCGGGTTCGCACGCAGTTGCGCCAGCTCGTAAGGCACCACCAGGCTCACCGGGCCGGCCCAGGAGTAACCAATCTTGTAGAGCTTGAGTGCATCGACGAAGGCATGCACCTGGTCGGGCCCATGCTCGGGCTTGAAGATGACAGAGAACAGGCCCGCAGCCTGGCTGCAAATCTGGCGCCAATGCGCATAGCCGGGCGAGCCGGCCAAGGCGGGATGCAGCACCTGCTGGATTTGCGGCTGGTGCGTCCACCAGGCTGCCAGTTGGCGCGCGGCCAGGTCACTGGCGCGGTAGCGCACGGCCAGGCTGGGCAGTGACCGCAGCACGGCTTCAACATCGTTCGCGCCCACGCCCCAGCCCAGGCGCATGTGGCTGCCTTTCAGGCGCAGGTGCAAGGCGTGGTCGCGGGTGGTCACCGCGCCCATCAACACATCGCCACCGCCCGAGGGAAACTTGGTCAAGGCATGGGCCGAGATGTCCACCCCCAGCGCAAAGGCGTTGAAGGCCACGCCGGCGCCCCAGGTGTTGTCCAGCGCCGTGAGCACGCCTTTGGCTTTGGCCACACTGATGAGCGCCGGCAGGTCGGGGAATTCCATGGTGATCGAGCCCGGCGCTTCCAGCCACACCAGCTTGGTGGCGGGTGTGATCAGCGCGGCCAGGGCCGGCGCATCGGCCGGGTCGTAAAGGCGGTGGCTGATGCCCCAGGCTGCCAGATCGACGCGCGCCACCTCACGGCCCGGGCCATAGGCGTTGTTGGGGATCAGCACCTCGTCACCGGTCTTGAGCAAGGCGGTGTCGACCAGCGCGATGGCGGCCAGGCCGCTGGGCACCAGCAGCGTGTCGGTGCCGCCTTCGAGCGTGGCGATGCGCTCTTCCAGCGCAAAGCTGGTGGGCGTGCCGTGCAGGCCGTAGGTGTAGCCGGTCTTGTTCTTCCAGTCGCGCGCGCGCACCGCGGCGACGTTGGGAAAGATCACGGTCGAGGCCTTGTGCACGCCAATCTGCGGCGCCACGAAACCGGCCGGCGGTTGGTAGGGGTGGTGGATCAGGCGGGTGCTGAGCCCCTGATCGTCGTTCGACTCATCTGCCATGCCCTGCTCCCGCCTCAAACTGGAATGCCGACCAGATCGTGGCCTTCGCTGGCCACGATCCGCGCCGAGGTGAACTCTCCCACCCGCAGTTGCTTGGACGCCTTTTGCGGGGCCAGCAACTTCACCACGCCATCGATTTCAGGCGCATCGGCATACGAGCGCCCCACCCCACCTTTGCGGCCCAGCGCCGGTGCGCTGTCAACCAGCACTTGCAGCGTGGCGCCAACGTGGCGCTGCAGCCGCGCGGCCGAGGCGGCTTCGGCCACGGCCATGAAGCGGGAGCGCCGCGCTTCGCGTTCGGCTTGCGGCAACTGGCCGGGCAGGTCGTTGGCCGCAGCGCCTTCAACCGGGGAATAGGCAAAGCAGCCGGCGCGGTCGATCTGCGCTTCTTTTGCAAACTGCAACAACGTGTCGAACTCCGCTTCGGTTTCACCCGGGAAGCCGGCAATGAAGGTGGAGCGCACCACCAGTTGCGGGCAGATTTCGCGCCAGCGCGCCAGGCGCTCCAGGTTGCGTTCACCGCTGGCCGGGCGCTTCATGCGCTTGAGCACATCGGGGTGGGCGTGCTGGAACGGCACGTCCAGGTAAGGCAGGATGCGCCCGGCCGCCATCAGCGGCAGCACCTCATCGACATGCGGGTACGGGTACACATAGTGCAGCCGCACCCACGCGCCATGGGCATCAGCCAGTTCGGCTAACTTTTCACATAAGTCAAGCATGCGCGTCTTCACCGGCTTGCCATCCCAGAAGCCGGTGCGGTACTTCACATCCACGCCATAGGCGCTGGTGTCCTGGCTCACCACCAGCAGTTCTTTCACGCCGGCCTGGAACAGGCGCTGCGCTTCGCCCAGCACGTCGCCGATCGGCCGCGACACCAGGTCGCCGCGCATGCTGGGGATGATGCAGAACGTGCAGCGGTGGTTGCAGCCTTCGCTGATCTTCAAGTACGCATAGTGGCGCGGCGTGAGCTTGATACCTTGCGGTGGCACCAGGTCCACAAACGGGTCGTGCGGCTTGGGGCAATGGGTGTGCACCGCGTCCATCACCTCTTGCGTGGCATGCGGGCCGGTCACGGCCAGCACCTTGGGGTGCATTTGCCGCACCAGGTTGCTGCTGCCCGCGCCGCCCTTGGCGCCCAGGCAGCCGGTGACGATGACGCGGCCGTTCTCGGCCAGGGCTTCACCGATGGTGTCCAGGCTCTCCTTCACCGCGTCGTCAATGAAGCCGCAGGTGTTGACGATCACCAGGTCGGCGCCGGCAAAGGTCTTGCTGGTTTCGTAGCCTTCGCTGCGCAGCGCGGTGAGGATCAGTTCGGAATCGGTCAGCGCCTTGGGGCAGCCCAAAGAAACGAAACCGATGGTGGGGGCGGGCGCGGCAGCGGGCAGGGGTGGCATGGGGGAATTCATCGCTGCATTGTCAACGCAGCGACCCCGGGCCTCGTGGCGCTAGCGCTTGGACGGTGGGAAGCCGGGCATGCCCGGGAACAGCGAGCCCGCTTGCTTGGCGATTTGTTCCTGCATCTGCGTGAACAGGTTGGTTGACTGTTCGGTGTAGCTGCCCACCAAGGTTTGCAACATCGGTGCCTGGCCGGTGAGGAACTGCGCCCAGGCTTCCGGGGTGAACACATTGGGCTCGTTCAACGCCGTGCCTTGGGCCGCAAAGCGCGTCTGCAATTCAACGAAGGTTTGCAAGTTGCGCTCCAGGTACGAGCCCATCATGCCCTGCATGGCATGGCCATAAAACCGGATCAGCTGCGACAACATGGGTGCGCTGAAGATGGGTGCGCCGCCGGTTTCTTCCTCAAGAATGATTTGCAGCAAGATGCTGCGCGTGAGGTCTTCGTTGGTCTTGGCGTCGCGCACCTCGAACTCGGTGCTGGCCAGCACCATGGCCTTCACATCGCTGAGCGTGATGTAGCTGCTGGTCTGGCTGTCGTACAGGCGCCGGTTGGGGTACTTCTTCAACACCCGCACCGAGCCAGGCGCTTTCGCCTCGCTGGGGCCGGGGGCGGTGCGCGCTTTGGCGGGCATGGCGGGCGGCTCCTTGCGGTGATGAAATTTAGTGGTCGGGGCGAAAGGATTCGAACCTTCGACCCTCTGGTCCCAAACCAGATGCGCTACCAGGCTGCGCTACGCCCCGACGAAGGCGCGGATTGTAGCGGTGCGCCCGTTCACGCCTTGTGCGCGGCGCGCAGCTGGCTCAAGGTGGCCCGCGTGGTGCTCACTTCAGTGGCCAACTTGATGTGAATCAGGCAGGGCTGCGGCGTGGCCAATGCGGCCGCGAAGGCCGGCTCGAAGTCTTCAGTGCGTTCAACGAATGCCGCGCCCCAGCCGTAGGCGCGGGCCAGGGCCGCGAAGTCGGGGTTGAACAAATCGCTGCCGCTCACTCGCGCCGGGTACTCGCGTTCCTGGTGCATGCGAATCGTGCCGTAGCTGCCGTTGTCTACAACGATGCAGATCAGCCGCCCCGTGCCGCGGCCGGCGCCGTAGCCGGTGGCCGTGGCCAGCTCTTGCCCGGTCATCAAAAAGTCACCATCGCCGGCAAGGTTGATCACCGTGCGCTGCGGGTACAGCAGCGCCGCGGCCACCGCGGCGGGCAGGCCCACGCCCATGGCACCCGAGGTGGGTGCCAGTTGGGTGCGGCCATGGTGCTGCAGGCCAAAGTAGCGCACGTAGCGATGCAGCCAACCCGTGAAATTCCCCGCGCCGTTGGTGTAGACCGCATCGGCCGGGGCCAGGCGCTGCAGCGTTTTCACAATAACCGCCATGTCCAGCGGCGCCACGGGCGGGGCCACATGGTTGGCCTCGTAGTCAGCGTGAGCCTGCTGCGCCCATTCGCGCCATGGCGGCGTGGGCGGTGGCGGCAATTCGGCCAGGGCCCGGGCCGCGCCGGGCATGCTGGCTTGCACCAGCACATCGGCCGCATAGACACGGCCGAGTTCTTCAGCGCCGGCATGAATGTGCACCAGCCGCTGCGCCGGCTTGGGCGCTTGCAGCAGCGTGTAGCCGCCAGTGGTCATCTCACCCAGGCGCACGCCCAGGGCAATGATCAGGTCGGCCTGGCGCACCCGCGCAGCGAGCTTGGGGTTGATGCCGATGCCCACATCGCCCGCATACAGCGGGTGGCGGTTGTCGAAAGTGTCCTGAAAGCGAAAGCCGCAGCTCACAGGCAACTGCCAGCGTTCGGCAAAAGTTTGCAGGTCAGCACAGGCAGCGGCCGTCCAGCCGCTGCCGCCGGCAATCACCAGCGGCTGTTTGGCGCTGGCCAGCAACCGCGCCAGCTCAGCCATCGCCGCGGGCTGCGGCCAGGCTTGTGCCGGGTTAACCATTGAAAGCACTGGCGCGCTGGTGAAACGGGTGAGCATGTCTTCGGGCAACACCAGCACCACCGGCCCGGGGCGGCCTTGCAGCGCGGTGTGGAAGGCGCGCGCCACGTATTCCGGCAGGCGATCGGCGCTTTCGACTTCAGCCACCCACTTGGCCAGGCCCAGCGTGCCGGGGCCGAACATGTGGCGGTAGTCGATTTCCTGGAAGGCTTCGCGGTCGCGCTGGTCGCTGGCGACCTGGCCGATGAACAGAATGAACGGCGTGGAGTCTTGGAACGCGGTGTGCACGCCGATGGCCGCGTTGCTGGCGCCGGGCCCGCGCGTGGCAAAGCAAATGCCGGGGCGGCCGCTGAGCTTGCCCTGGGCGTCGGCCATGAAGGCCGCCCCACCCTCTTGCCGGCAGGCGATGAAACGAATGCGCTCGCGGTGTTCGTAAAAACCGTCGAGCACCGCCAGAAAGCTTTCGCCCGGCACGCCGAAGACCGTGTCAACACCTTGCGCGATGAGCGCTTGGACCAGCGCATGGCCTGCGGGGCGGCTGTTCATGTTTGTCTGCGCACACGGTGCACTTGAAAGGCGGTGGTGATGAGCAAGATCTGGAACCCGGCAATGCCGATCCAAATCGACTGTGGCTGGTGCAAGTCCATCAACCGGCCAAACAGCAGCGGCGCAATGGCCTGGCCGATGTCCAAACCGGAATACACCACACCGTAAACACGACCACTGGCGTTGGCCGGTGTGGAGCGCTTGACCAGCATGTCGCGCGCCGGGCTGACCGAGCCGCTGGCCAGGCCCATCACACCAAACAACACGGGCACCGCGGCAGCGGGCAAGCTGGCAAACGCCAGGATGAGTGCGACACCGGCCGCCACGCCCATGCCCAGGGCCACCATGCGCTCGCCGCGCGCCGGGTTGTTGGCCAGAAAGCCGCCGCCCACCATGCCCGCTGCAGCGCAGACCATGTAGATGGTCAGGCATTGCGCCACCCAGGCCAGGGGCACGTCATGCAACTGGCGCGCGGCCTCGGGCGCAAAGGCCTGGATGCCGCTGAGCACCATGGCAAAAAACAGGAAGAAGGCAAAGCACACCCAGACCGCTGGGATGCGCAAGAAATCAAAGCCACTCTCTTGCTCTTTGCCAGCCTTGGTTAAGCCGGGCAGCGCGGGCAAAACCAAGCGCTGGCGTTGCGTCCACAACAGCAGCCACACCGCGGCCGCAAACCCCACCGCCACCCATAGCGCCACGCGCCAGGAATAGGCCAGCGCCAACGGCGCCAGCAGGGCCGGCGCCAAAGCCCAGCCCAGGTTGCCGCTGATGCCATGGCTGCTGTAGGCGTGGCCCACGCGCGGCGGCGCCACCATCCGGTTGATGAGCGTGTAGTCCACCGGGTGGAACACGCCGTTGCCAAGCCCAGCCACCACCGCGCAGGCGGCCAGCGCGGCATAGCTGGTGCTGCTGGCAAAACCGGCTGCCGCCAGCACCAACAGGCCCAGACCGGCAAACAGCACCGGGCGCGGGCCGTGCTTGTCGACCCAGAACCCAGAAAACGCCTGCACTGCGCAACTGACGACGAAGAAGATCGTCAGCAGCGCACCAAGCTGGGCGTAGTTGACGGCGAATTCAACTTTCAACCAAGGGAACAGCGGCGGCAGCAGCAACTGGGTGAAGTGGCTGGTGCCGTGGGCCAGGCTGACCAGGCCGATCAGCCACACATCGTCGCGGCGCGTTGCTGCCAGGTGGGCGGGAGGTGCAAGCGTGGGCATGCAGCCATGGTAACCAAGCTCGAAGCGCCGCCCCCTGCCCCAATGCCAGCCACCGAGCCACGAGCCTGCGCACCGTGCGTGTGGCCCGTAAACTCGGGCCTGCCTCATGTCAAACCCCAACTTGCCAGCGTCCGCCACGGGCGCACCGCCCACGGACAGCGCCCACGATTCGCGGCAAGACGCCGCCACGCAGTTCGCCGCGTCTGCGGGCGAGTACCTGGGTGACGACCCGCGCGAAATTGGCCGGCGTGTCAACGATGAGCAATTGGAGCTGTTCGTCACCGGCAGCCCGGCCGAGGCCCTGGTGCAGTTGTTCGAGAAACTGAAGCCCGGGTTCATTGCCCTGCACGATGTGGGGGCCACGGTTTCGCTGCGCTTACTGGCCGCGCTGGCCGCATCGGGCGGGCGCAAGCTGCAGCGCCTGCTGGTGCGCCGCGAAGGTTATGGCGTGCCGCTGGCCACGCTGCAATTCGCCGAACTGCCGTTGTCGCAGCAGCGGGTGCTGCGCGTTTACGCCACGGCGGTGGACTCGGACAGCCAGTCGCGTGAACAGTTAGCCCTGGCCTTGCTGGCGCACAGCCGGCTGGGCGTGTTGCTGGTGGGCGACGTGCCTGCGCATGTGCTGGACGGCGCGCTGCAGCCGCTGCGCGCAGTGATGAGCGCCCAGCGTTGGCCCAACCGCGAACTGCTGGCCGTGCCGGTGGGCCATGTGCCCACTTTGGCCGTGCAGGCGGCATCTCTCACACGCCTGTGCGGCACCCAGGTGCGTGTGACGCCCCAGGTGAGCCGCGCCACCGAGGCGTGGGCCTACGTGGGCGGCGCCTGGAACCGGCTGCACGAGGTGGCGCCCGGCGCTGGCGCGCGCACATCAGCTTCAGACTTTGCCGCCACCCGGGAAATGCCGCTGGACGCCATGCCCGGCGAGAGCCACTACCGCGGCGACACCACTCACGAGCCCACCCGCGACCCGCTGGTGCGTGGCGTGATGCAGGCACAGGCCCAGGCGCAGGCACAAGGCCAGGCGTTGCACGGGCTGGTCACGCAACTGTCACTGGTGCGTGGTGTGGTGAGCTGCTGTGTGTTCGAGATGCGCACCCACCGCAGCCTGGCCCATGCCGGTGGCCCCCCCAGCTCGCTGCCCCTGGCGGCCCAGGGTGCGGCCATGCTGCGCACGATGGCCGAAACCAGCCTGGTGCTGGGCCTGGGCACCGAGCAACCCGAGGCGGTGGTCACGCTGGGCGACAAGCAGTTGTTGCTCTTGACCTTGCCCAACCAGCCGGGCCTGGCGCTGCATGCCGTGCTCGAACGAGGTGAGGTTCAGCTCACCGTGCTGCGCAGCACCTTGTCGCGCCTGCTCAGTGCACCACTCGGCTGAAGACGAACTCGCCGTCTTCCACGTCCACCGGGATCACATCGCGCGGCCCGAACTTGCCTTGCAAGATCAGCTTGGCCACGGGGTTTTCGATCAGGTGCTGAATCGCCCGCTTCAAGGGCCGCGCGCCGAAAGCCGGGTCGAAGCCGACCTTGGCCAATTCGGCCAGGGCGCTGGGTGACACCTCAAGCTTCAGCTCCATCTTCGCCAGGCGGCCTTCCAGCGCGGCAAGCTGAATCTTCGCGATGCCTTCGATGTTCTTGCGGTCCAGCGCATGGAACACCACCGTTTCGTCGATGCGGTTCAGGAACTCGGGGCGGAAATGGTTCTTCACCTCGACCCAGACTGCGTCGCGGATCACGCTTGAAGGCTGGCCGGCCAACTGCATGATCTGGTGCGAGCCCAGGTTGCTGGTCATCACGATCACCGTGTTCTTGAAGTCCACCGTGCGGCCCTGGCCGTCGGTCAATCGGCCATCGTCAAGCACCTGCAACAGAACGTTGAAGACATCGGGGTGCGCCTTTTCCACCTCGTCCAGCAACAACACGCTGTAGGGCTTGCGGCGCACGGCTTCGGTCAGCGCACCGCCTTCGTCATAGCCCACATAACCGGGCGGTGCACCGATCATGCGGTACCGAGTGCTTTTCCATGAACTCGCTCATGTCGATGCGAATCATGTGGTCTTCGCTGTCAAACAAGAAGCCGGCCAGGGCCTTGCACAGCTCGGTCTTGCCCACGCCGGTGGGGCCGAGAAAGAGGAACGAGCCATACGGCCGGTTCGGGTCTGACAGCCCCGCGCGCGAGCGGCGAATGGCGTCGCTCACCGCGGTGATGGCTTCGTCTTGCCCCACCACGCGGTCGTGCAGCTTGGCTTCCATCGTCAGCAACTTGTCGCGCTCGCCCTGCATCAGCTTGGACACCGGAATGCCCGTGGCGCGCGCCACCACCTCGGCAATTTCTTCGGCGCCGACCATGGTGCGCAGCAGTTGCGGCACACCGCTGGCCTTGCCCGCCTTGGCCTTGCCGGTCTCCTTGGCCTGCGCTTCCTTCAAGTGCTTTTCAAGCTCGGGCAAACGGCCGTATTGCAGCTCGGCCACTTTGTTGAAATCACCCTTGCGCTTGAGTTCTTCGATCTGGTGGCGGATGCGGTCGATCTCTTCCTTCACATGCGCTGAGCCCTGCGCCGCAGCCTTTTCGGCCTTCCAGATTTCTTCCAGGTCGGCGGCTTCGCGTTCCAGCTTGGCAATCTCGACCTCGATCAGATCGAAGCGCTTCTTCGACGCTTCGTCTTTCTCGCGCCGTACCGCTTCACGCTCGATCTTCAGTTGAATCAAACGCCGGTCGAGCTTGTCCATCGCCTCGGGCTTGGAGTCGATCTCGATCTTCACCTTGGCCGCGGCTTCGTCGATCAGGTCGATCGCCTTGTCGGGCAAGAAGCGGTCGGTGATGTAGCGGTGGCTCAGCTCGGCCGCGGCCACGATGGCCGGGTCGGTGATCTCCACACCGTGGTGCACCTCGTAGCGCTCTTGCAAGCCGCGCAGGATGGCGATGGTGGCTTCCACCGTGGGCTCGCCCACCAGCACCTTCTGGAAGCGGCGCTCCAACGCGGCGTCTTTCTCAACGTACTTGCGGTATTCGTTCAGCGTGGTGGCGCCGATGCAATGCAGCTCGCCGCGCGCCAAGGCCGGCTTGAGCATGTTGCCGGCGTCGATGGCGCCTTCGGCCTTGCCTGCACCCACCATGGTGTGCAGCTCGTCAATGAACAAAATGATGCGGCCTTCGTCGGCCGCCACTTCCTTCAGCACGGCCTTCAAGCGCTCTTCAAATTCACCGCGGAACTTGGCCCCGGCCAGCAGCCCGGCCATGTCGAGCACCAGCACGCGCTTGTCTTTCAGCGTGTCGGGCACCTCGCCGTTAACGATGCGTTGAGCCAGGCCTTCGACGATGGCCGTTTTGCCCACGCCGGGCTCGCCAATGAGCACCGGGTTGTTCTTGGTGCGGCGCTGCAAGACCTGGATGGCGCGGCGAATTTCATCGTCGCGGCCGATCACGGGGTCGAGCTTGCCCAGGCGCGCGCGCTCGGTGAGGTCGAGCGTGTACTTCTTCAGCGCCTCGCGCTGGCCTTCGGACTCCGCTGAATCGACCGAGGCACCGCCGCGCACCGCTTGCACCGCGCCTTCGAGCGCCTTGCGCGTCAGGCCGTGGCCGCGAACGATGCCGCCGATGTCGCTCTTGGCGTCAGCCAGCGCCAGCAGGAACATTTCGCTGGCGATGAATTGGTCGCCGCGCTTGCCGGCTTCCTTCTCGGCGGCCTGCATCAGTTGCACCAGGTCGCGCCCGGGTTGCACCTGGCCGCCCTGCACTTGCGGCAGCGCGCTAACCGCTGTTTCCATCGCGGTGCGCAGCGCCGCGGTGTTGGCACCGGCGCGGTCGAGCATGGCCTTGGGGCCGTCGGCCTGCACCAGCATGGCGGCCAGCACATGGGCCGGCTCCACGTAGGGGTTGTCGCGCGCCACGGCCAGGCTCTGGGCCTCGGACAGGGCTTGTTGAAACGCGGTGGTGAGTTTGTCGAGTCGCATGTTGATTTCCCTTGGCTTGGCAGGAACGTGGGGCGGTCGGGCAAGGATTCAAGGTTTTGGCTTCCTACAATGAGCCGCGTGAACATCCATCAGATCCAGGTCAAGTACGACCCCAGCGCCGACCGCATCTTGCTGCAGGTGCGCACCCAGCCGCCCGAGCTGTATCAAGTCTGGCTCACGCGGCGCATGGCGCTGCGTTTCTGGCCGCACTTCCAGCCCATGGTGGCCAGCCTGGCGGTGCCCAGCGTGTCGCAAGGCTCGGTGGTGTCGCCCGAAGCGCGGCAAATGCTCAGCCAGGCGGCGCGCGACAAACCGCTGCCGCATGCCGACTTCAAAACCCAGTTCCAGACCGATGGCGCCGCCACGCCGCTGGGGCCGGAACCGGTGCTGGCCACCGAGATCAGCCTGAAGCCCACGCCCACCGGCGGGGTGATGCTGCAATGGCGCGAGGCCGGCGGGCGCAGCCTCACCTTGCAGGTGACCGAAGAGCTTTCGCTGGCGCTGCTGCGCTTGCTGGAAAGCGCGCTCGTGGCGTCGCAGTGGGGCGTCGTCAATACGCCGGTTGCGGGCGTGACCACACCTGGTGAAAACCCGCCAGCGCTGCTGAATTGACCTTGCTTTTCGCTGCTTGGTGACAGGGCGTAAGCCAGGCGGCCATCTCACGGGATTCAGTTACATGGCTTGACGCCCCGGGCACTAGGGTGCGGGATCGCCGCTTTGCGGTGTTGCCCATATCCGACATGACCCGATTCCCTAGACCTGCTCGGTTGGCCGCTTTGATGGCACCGCTGTTGTTGCTTTCGCTGGCCGGCTGCGGCGGCTCCGACCCGCTGGATTCAACACTCGAAGACCCACAGCGCAGGCGCACCCGCGGCAATGACCTGACGCCGCCCACGGTGAACATCGTCAAGCAAGGCGCTGTTGACATTCAAGGCGCCACCTCGCTTGATGGCGCGGCCAGCGATGACATCCAGGTGGCTCGCGTCACCTGGAGCAACGACCGTGGCGGCTCGGGCAGTGCCAGCCTGAGCGGCAGCACCACGCAAAAGACCTGGGTCGCCACCGGCATCACGCTGCAAAGTGGCGACAACCTGCTCACCGTGGTGGCCGTAGACGCCGCCGGCAACCAGGCGCAGGCCACGCAAGTGCTGAACCATGTGCTGCCGCCGCCGCCGCCCCCCCCGCCGCCGCCGCCTCCTCCTCCTCCTCCTCCTCCTCCACCGCCGCCGCCGCCGCCAACGGGCAGCTACAACGTGGCACCTCTAGGCAGCCCGCGCATCATGCTGGCCGATGCCGCCACACTGAGCCGGCTGAAGACCGTCTACGCCAACGCCACCCCGGCCGCCGTGCGGCTGAAGAACCTGGTTGACGGCGAAATGGCGGGCGGCGCCACCTGGGGCTTCCAGCCCTGGTTTGCGGCCCTGTTGGGGCAGCTCAGTGGCAACGCGGCGTACTGCAACTTTGCAGTCAGCCGCACCGAAGCCCGCGTGGTGGCCGAAGAAGCGCTGATCAACACCGGCCAGCGTGCTGGCGTGGCGGGCGACAGCTACCTGGAAGTCGGCCCGACGATCGGCAACCTGGCCACCGTGTACGACTGGTGCCGCGGCAGCATGACGGCCGCACAGCGCACGCGCTGGCAGGCCTATGGCAACCAAGCGGTCTGGAATGTGTGGAACCCCGCCCAGGCAAAGTGGGGCAACACGGTTTATGCGTGGACGGGCTGGTCGGTCGACAACCCGGCCAACAACTACTACTACTCGTTCCTGGAAGCGACCATGCTGCTCGGCCTGGCCAGCCATGGCGAGAACACGCAGGCCACGGCGTGGCTGGACAAGTTCCGCATCGAGAAGATGCAAAACCAGCTCTTCCCGCTGTTCAACCGCGACCTGACCGGCGGCGGTTCGCGCGAAGGCACCGGTTATGGCACGGCCATGAAAAACCTGTGGCGGCTGTACGACTGGTGGGAGCGCTCCACCGGCGAACGCCTGGCGGCGAGCACGCCGCACACCCAGGCCTCGCTGGCGCACTTTATGCACCAGGTAACGCCCACGCTAGACCGCCTGGCACCCACAGGCGACCATGCGCGCGACTCCACCGCGGCACTGTTCGACTACCACCGCGACTACCTGGCGCTGTTGGCGCGCCTGTTCCCCACCGACCGCCTGGCCGGCACCGCCAAGAGCCTGCTGACGCAAAGCTCGGTGCCGGTGATGCAGTACGGCTTCATGGCCTACAGCGACTTCCTCTACGACCTGAGTGACATCACCGCACGCCCGCTGACCGACCTGTCCACCGCCTACTGGGGCAGTGGCACCGGCCAGTTCGCCATGCGCAGCAGTTGGGCCAAGGATGCGGCGTTCGCCAACTTCATTTGCGGCCCGTACACCGAGAGCCATGCCCACCACGACCAAGGCAGCTTCGTCGTCTTCAAGGGTGCTTGGCTGGCGCAAGACGCCAACCTCGATTCGCACTCGGGCATCGAGCAGGCCGAAGGTTTGCACAACCTGGTGCGCATTGAACGCGGTGGCGCCGTGGTGCCGCAGCGCTATGGCAGCTCATGCCAGATGCAGGCCTTGGCCAACACGCCGGACTTTGCCTATGGCCTGGCCCGTGTCACCCCCAGCTACGGTGGCGAGCCCGGCGTGGCCAAGGTGGAGCGCGAGTTCCTGTTCATCAAGCCCAGCACCTTTGTCGTCTTCGACCGCGTGCAAAGCGCAGGCGCCGGCATGCGCCGCGTCTTCACGCTCAACCTGCCATCGGCGCCGGCCATCAATGGCGACGCCCTCAGCCTGGTCAACGGCAGCAACCGGCTGGACGTGACGCGCCTGTCACCCGCGGGCCTGCCCTGGCAGGTGATTGGCTGGCCGGGCCTGAACGCCGAGGTGCTGAAGGGCGTGCGGGTGGATGTGCCGCACGACGTGGGCGACGCCAGCGCGTTCTTGCATGTGCTGGGCACCAACGGCTCGGTGAGCGGCACGGTGCGTGATGACGTGGCCGGCAGCATCGGCACGCGCATCACCTTGGCTGATGGCCGCAGCGCCGTGGTGCGCTTCAGCAGCGCCGGCACGGGCGGCACCCTGGAGGTTCGTTCGAGCAGCGGCGCGGTGCTGTCGTTGGGCGCGTTGCCCAGCACGGTGCAGGCGCCACCGTTGTTTGTGAACTGACGCTGGGGCGAGGCGCTTCTACAAGGCCTCGCCCAGCGCGCGGTAGTGGCCGGCGTGGAACAGCAGCGGCGCCACCGCGGTGTCGCTGGTGTGCAGCACGCGGCCGATGAACAGCACATGGTCACCGGCCGCTTGCTGCGAGTGCAATGAACATTCGAACACCGCGGCACAGCCGGCCAGCACTGGCGCGCCGTGGTGGCCGGCATGCCAGGTGCCCAGGGCGAACCTGTCAGCCGCGCCGCTGGCGAAGCGGCGCGACAAGGCCAGTTGGTCTGCCGCCAGCACGTTCACCACAAAGTGCGCGGCGGCGCTGTAGTGCCGCAAATTGGCGCTGGCGCGGCGCAGCGACCACAGGATCAACGGCGGGTGCAAAGACAGCGCGTTGAACGAATTCACCGTCATGCCCACCGGCTTGCCATCTTCGGCCAGGCAGGTGACGAGCGTCACCCCCGTGGCAAAACGGCCCAGTGCATGGCGCAGGGCTTGCGAGGTGGGGTCAGCGCTGCTCAAGCTGGCGCCCACCAAGTGCGCGCCAACGCAAAGCCCAGCGCGGTGCAGGCCAGCGCGCCCAGCACATGGGCCAGGCTGTGCGCCAGCGCCAGGCCATAGTCACCGCGCTGCAGCAGGCCCAACGATTCAGCCGAGAAGGCTGAAAAGGTGGTCATGCCGCCCAGGAAACCCGTTACCGCAAACAGGCGCGCCGTGTCGTTCGGCCAGCGCATGAAGGCCACCATGGCCGCACCGATCAACAAGCCGCCGATGGCATTGACCAGCAAGGTGCCGAGCGGGAAGCCGTGCCACACCGCATTCAAGCGCAGGCCCAAGCCCCAGCGCAGCAGCGCACCCAGCGCCGCCCCCAAGGCCACCGCCAGCGCGCTGCCAAATTGCAGGGATGGCAGGCCAGCAGAACTCATCACCCGGCGTTGCCCGCAGGCAAGCCCCAGCGCTGCGCCGCCGCGTCATCGGCCACCCGCGCGTCGACCCAGTGCGCGCCTTGCGGCGTGTGTTCCTTTTTCCAGAACGGCGCCTGGGTCTTCAGATAGTCCATCAAGTACTCGCAGGCTTGAAAGGCCTGGCCGCGGTGCGCGCTGGCCACGGCCACCAGCACGATCTGCGCACCGGGCTCCAGCACACCCACGCGGTGAATGACGCGCACGCCGCGCAGATCAAAACGCTGGCAGGCAGTGTCGATCATGGTTTCGATCGCGCGCTCGGTCATGCCCGGGTAATGCTCCAACTCCATGCGCTGCACGCCCTGCCCCGCCGCACCGCCGCGCACGGTGCCCACAAAGCTGGCCACCGCGCCCACGCCACCATCGCCGGTGTGCAAACCGGCCACTTCAGCGGACAAATCGAAGTCTGCCGTTTGGATGCTCACGCGCGGGGTCATCGCCAAGCCTTCAGCCGCCGGTCACCGGCGGAAAGAACGCCACTTCGGCACCCGCCGCGAGCGGCGTGTTTTCATCGCACATCACCTGGTTCAGCGCGCAACGCACTGCACGCGTGCGCGCCAGCGCCTGGGCATGGGCGGGGCTGAGCGCCATGAGATGGTCGCGCAGCGCCCCCACGGTGCTGGCTGCGGGCAGCTCAAGCTCCTCACCCGGCCCCAGGGCTTCGCGCAACGATGCAAAGTAACGCAGGCGAATGGGCATCATGCGTGGATCAATTCAGCCAACGGCAAATACGCCACCACATCCCCGCGCGCGATGGCCTGCCCCGGCGGGTTGTCAACCAAGCCATCGGCCCACACCGCAGAAGTGAGCACGCCGGAAGATTGGTTGGCGAACAGCTCCAGCCCGCCTAGTGCGTTGCGCCGAACGCGCAGGAACTCGCGCCGCTTGTCGGGCTTGGGCCAATCGAAGTCAGCGCGCATCGGCAAGCCCTGAGGCAGCGCGCCGCTGCGGCCTTGCAAGGCGCGCAGCACCGGCGCCACGGCGATCAGGAAGGTGACGAAGCTGGACACCGGATTGCCCGGCAGGCCGATGAACAGCGCCGCGCTGCCGTCGGGTCGGTGCACCTGGCCAAAGGCCAGCGGCTTGCCGGGCTTGATGGCGATCTGCCACAACTCGATGCGCCCTTCTGCGGCCACGGCGGGACGCAAGTGATCTTCTTCACCGACTGACACGCCGCCCGAGCTGAGGATGAGATCGTGCTCGTGCGCCGCGCTGCGCAAGGCCACCCGCGTCGCGCCCAACTGATCGGGCACGATGCCCAGATCGCTGACCTCGCAGCCCGCGGCCTGCAACAGGCCACGCAACATGAAGCGGTTGGAGTTGTAGATCGCGCCAGGCTTGAGCGGCTCGCCCGGCATCACCAGTTCATCGCCCGTTGAGAGCAGCGCCACGCGCGGCGCTCGCAGCACGGGCAAGCGCGCCAGCCCCACTGCTGCGGCCAAGCCCAACGATTGCGGGCGCAGCCGTTCACCGCGGTGCAGCACCACGGCGCCCTGGGCCACATCCTCACCTTGCCGGCGCACCCATTGGCCAGCCGCCACGGCGGTGTTGATGCGCACCGAGCCCAGGCCATCGCCAGGCATGGCTTCGCATTGCTCCTGCATCACCACGGCGTCGGCCCCGGGCGGAATCTGCCCGCCGGTGAAGATGCGCGCGGCCGTGCCGGGCAGCAGCGGCACGCCCACCACACCGGCGGGGATGCGCTGCGCCACCGGCAGCACCGTGCCCGGTGTGGGCACATCGGCGGCGCGCAAGGCGTAGCCGTCCATCGAGGTGTTGTCGGCCGGTGGCACATTCAACGTGCTGTGCAGGTCGGCCGCCAACACGCGGTGCAGGGCGTCGAACGTGGCCACCGATTCCTGCTCATGCAGCGCATGCGCGCGGCTGCCATCCAACAGGCGTTGCAGCGCTTCATCAAGGCTGAGCAGCGGCGGGCGGCTGGCTGTGGCGGGGGCGTTCACTGGTATCCCTTCGTGCTGCGCACTGCGGAATTCGCCCCGGGTTCATAGGGGCTCCTTCGTGGCCCATGGCGGTCGGGCGGGCTCATGACAGGCAATGCCGTTCGATGTAACGTTTGATTTCAGCCGCATCAGCGGGCATGCGCTCGAAGCGGCGCGGGCGCGACTCCAGGTCTTCCAGGCCCGCCGGGCGCAGCGGCTCGCGGCCCAGGGCTTCTTGAATGGTGGCCGCAAATTTGGCGGGCAATGCCGTTTCCAGCACGATCATCGGCGTGCCCGCCGTGGCCTGTTCGCGGCCCACTTTCAAGCCATCGGCCGTGTGCGTGTCGATCATGTCGCCATGCTGCTGCCAGGTGGCGCGAATGGTGGCCACGCGGTCAGCATGGGTGCTGCGGCCGGAGACGAACCCAAACTGCTTGATGCGTGCCACCTCTGCGGGCGCGAGGGTGAAGCCGCCGTCGCGGGCCAGGCCGGCGCCGAACAACTGCGCCGTGCGCGCGCCATCGCGCCCCAGCAGATCGAACACAAAACGTTCGAAGTTACTGGCTTTGGAAATGTCCATCGACGGGCTCGACGTTTCCACCGTCTCGGCGCTGCTGCGCACACGGTAGCGGCCGCTGCGGAAGAACTCGTCGAGCACATCGTTCTCATTCGTGGCCACCACGAGTTTGCGGATCGGCAAGCCCATCATGCGCGCCACATGGCCGGCGCAGACATTGCCGAAGTTGCCTGAGGGCACGGCGAAGTCCACTTGCTCGCTGTCGTTGTTCGCCGCCGGGCCGCCCCAAGGCGAACGCGCCCCCTCGGGGGGCAGCGAGGCAGAGCCGAGCGTGGGGGCTTGTTTCGTGGCCTGGAAGTAGCCGGCAAAGTAATACACCACCTGCGCCAGCAGCCGCGCCCAGTTGATGGAATTGACGGTGCCGATGCGATAACGGCGTTTGTATTCAAGGTCGTTGGACACGGCCTTGACGATGTCTTGGCAATCGTCAAACACGCCATCGACGCTCAGGTTGTGGATGTTCGCGTCCATCAAGCTGAACATCTGCGCCTGCTGGAACGGGCTCATGCGGCCAAAGGGCGAGAGCATGAACACCCGAATGCCACGCCGGCCGCGCATGGCGTACTCGGCCGCGCTGCCAGTGTCACCCGAGGTGGCGCCCAGGATGTTCAGTTCTTCATCGCGCCGCGCCAGCTCGTACTCAAACAAGCGGCCGAGCAACTGCATGGCCATGTCTTTGAACGCCAGCGTGGGGCCGTTTGACAGGGCTTGAATGTGCAAGCCGGGTTCGAGCACGCGCAGCGGCGTGATGGCGGCGCTGCCGAAGGTGGCTTCGCTATAAGTGGCTAACACCAGCTTGCGCAGGTCAGCTGCGGGAATGTCGCTGATGTACAGACTCAAGATTTCAAACGCCAGGTCGGCGTAGGACAGATTGCGCCATTTCGCCAAGGTGGTGGCATCCACCTTCGGGTAATGCGTGGGCAAATACAAGCCGCCATCGGGCGCCAGGCCTTCGAGCAAGATGCTGCAAAACGGGCGCGGCGGGGCGTCGCCGCGGGTGCTGAGGTAGTTCAACTCAGCTCCTCTTTGCGAAGGCTCACGATCGGCGCCAGCACCGTACACAAGGCCTGCATCTGCGCCAGCGCGGCGCGCATGCGGCCTTCCACGGTGTCGTGGGTGAGGATGATGAGGTCAGTTTGGCGCTCGCCCTCTGCGCTTTCGCGCTGCAGCACCGCGTCAATTGAAATCTCGTTGTCGGCCAAGATGCGCGTGATGTTGGCCAGTACGCCGGCTTCATCGGCCACCTGCAAGCGCAGGTAGAAGGCGGTGATGACTTCGCTGATGTCAACGATGCGGGTGTCACGCATCGCCGCCGGCTGAAAGGCCAGGTGCGGCACGCGGTGGCCGGGGTCGGCGGCTTGCGAGCGGGCCAAATCAACCAGATCCGCAATCACGGCCGACGCCGTGGGCTCGGCGCCGGCGCCCTTGCCGTAGTACAGCGTGGTGCCGACGGCGTCGCCGTGCACCACCACGGCGTTCATGGCACCTTCAACGTTGGCGATGAGGCGCTGCGTGGGAATCAAAGTGGGGTGCACGCGCAGCTCGATGCCGGCGCCGCCTTGGGCATCTTTCAAATCATCGCGCCGCTTGGTGATGCCGAGTAATTTGATTCGGTAACCGAGTTGCTCGGCGTACTTGATGTCGGCCGCTTGCAGCTTGGTGATGCCTTCAACGTGCGCCTTGGCAAATTGCACCGGCACGCCGAACGCGATGGCGCACAGGATGGTGGCCTTGTGGCCGGCGTCAACGCCTTCGATGTCGAAGGTGGGGTCGGCTTCGGCGTAGCCCAGGGCCTGCGCTTGCTTGAGCGCCGCGCCGAAATCCAGGCCCTTGGCGCGCATTTCAGACAGGATGAAATTGGTGGTGCCGTTGATGATGCCGGCCACCCATTCCACGTGGTTGGCCGTGAGCCCTTCACGCAGCGCCTTGATGATGGGGATGCCGCCGGCCACTGCAGCCTCGAACGCCACCACCACGCCGCGTTCACGCGCGGCTTCAAAAATTTCGGTGCCATGTACGGCGAGCAAGGCCTTGTTGGCGGTGACCACGTGCTTGCCCTGCGCGATGGCTTCCAGCACCAAGGTCTTGGCGATGCCGTAGCCGCCGATGAGTTCCACCACCACGTCAATGGCCGGGTTGTTGATGACGGCGCGCGCATCGCTCACCACCTGCACGGTGGGGCCTACCGCGGCGCGGGCGCGCTCGGTGTCCAGGTCGGCCACCATGGTGATGTCAATGCCGCGGCCGGCGCGGCGGCGAATCTCTTCTTGGTTGCGTTGCAGCACGCGGTAGGTACCGCCGCCGACCGTGCCAATGCCCAAGAGGCCAACTTGCAAAGGTTTCATAGTCAAAGCGCGTGGCGTTTGCGCAGGTGGGAAAGAAAGCGTTCGATGCGGCCCAGCGCGTCGGTCAAATCGTCGACGTTGGGCAAGAAGACCAGACGAAAGTGGTCGGGCGCGATCCAGTTGAAGCCGGTGCCCTGCACGATCAGCACCTTTTCCTCGGCCAGCAGGTCATAGGCGAATTGCTGGTCGTCGTTGATCGGGTACATCTTCGCGTCAAGCCGCGGGAACATGTACAGCGCGGCCTTGGGCTTGACCACGCTCACGCCGGGCATGCTGCTGAGCAACTGGTAGGCCAGGTCGCGCTGGCGCGTCAACCGCCCAGTGGGTGCGACCAGGTCCTTGATGCTCTGGTAGCCGCCCAGCGCAGTCTGAATCGCCAACTGCCCCGGCGTGTTGGCGCACAACCGCATCGACGCCAACATGTTCAGGCCTTCGATGTAGTCGCGCGCATGGTGCTTGTCGCCCGAAACAATCATCCAACCGGCGCGGTAGCCACAGGCGCGGTAGTTCTTGCTCAGGCCGTTGAAGCTGACGAACAGCACGTCATCAGCCAGGCTGGCGATGCTGGTGTGGCTGTGGCCGTCGTACAGGGTCTTGTCGTAAATCTCGTCGGCCAGCACGATGAGCTGGTGCTGGCGCGCCAGTTCGACGATTTGCAGCAGCAGCTCGGTGGGGTACAGCGCGCCAGTGGGGTTGTTCGGGTTGATGACGACGATGGCGCGCGTGCGCTCGTTGATCTTCTTTTTGATGTCGTCAATCGCCGGCACCCAGTCGGCGGCCTCATCGCAAAGGTAGTGCACCGGCTTGCCGCCGGAAAGCGACACCGCGGCCGTCCACAACGGGTAGTCGGGCGCAGGCACCAGCACCTCGTCGCCTTCATCGAGCAAGGCGTTCAGGCTCATCACGATGAGCTCGGAGGCGCCGTTGCCCAGGTAAACGTCGTCAATGCCGACGCCGGCAATGTGCTTCTCCTGCGCGTAGTGCATCACCGCCTTGCGCGGCGCGAACAGGCCTTTGCTGTCGGTGTAGCCCGCACTCGATGGCAGGTTGCGGATCATGTCTTGCACGATCTCGTCTGGCGGGTCGAAGCCGAACACGGCCAGGTTGCCGATGTTCAGTTGCACGATCTTGTGGCCCTCTTCCTGCATCTGACGGGCTTTGTCCAGCACCGGGCCACGGATGTCGTAGCAGACGTTGGCGAGTTTGCTGGATTTGAGTATCGGCTTCACGAAAGGCACTCTCCGGGCTGCTGCGCTGCGCCTGTGGGCACACTCGCAAACATAGAATTTAACCATGAGCACTGTTCCCAACGACCCGCCCGCAAAGGCGCTGCATGAAGTTTCAACCTGACACCGCCGAGGGCGTGAACATCATCACCCGCTGCGAGCCTGGCCTGGTGCGCGTGGGTAGCATTGATCACGGCCAGAGCGTCCTCGTGCCTTGGCAGGGTGCGGTGCAGGCCTGGGGCGTGGCGCAGGTGGCGCAACTGACGGCGGCACACTTCGAGCGCAGCTTGGCTTTGCAGCCGGAGTTGGTGATTTTCGGCAGCGGCACTCGGCTGCAGTTCATTGCGCCGGCGCTGTACCGCAGCCTCATCGAGCGGCGCATCGGCATTGAAACCATGGACACTGCCGCAGCCTGCCGCACCTTCAACGTGCTGGCCAGTGAAGGCCGGCGCGTGCTGGCGGCCTTGCTGCTGGCGCCGGCCGCGTGAACGCTCGCGCAGTGCACCGGGCCCGGGCAGAAACACAGTTCAACCTATAATCACAGGTTAGGCCTGCAACGGGCCAATCTGCAACAGGCAGTAGTCTTCGAGAGCCGCGACCCATGACCCCTGTCGTCAACAAGCCCCTCCCGGAATTTGAAGCCCCGGCGACCGGCGGCGTGAAGTTCACGCCTTCTTCGTATTTGGGCCAGGCCGTGGTGCTGTACTTCTACCCCAAAGACGCCACCCCCGGTTGCACCACCGAAGCCATGCAGTTCCGCGACAAGCACAAGGAATTTGTCAAATCCGGCGCCATGGTGTTTGGCGTGTCGCGTGACAACATGGCGTCGCACGACAAGTTTCGCCAGAGTCTGGATCTGCCGTTCCAACTGATCGCCGACACCGAAGAGAAGTTGTGTCACATGTTCGGTGTGGTGAAGAACAAGATCATGTACGGCAAGAAGGTGAAGGGCATCGAGCGCAGCACCTTTCTCATTGATGCCCAAGGCGTGCTGCGCGCCGAATGGCGTGGCATCAAGGTGGCAGGCCATGTTGATGAAGTGCTGGCGCAGGTCAAGGCGCTGAAGAAAAAGGCCGCTTGAGTTGCTGCAGGCCACGACACCGCCTACCCGTTGACCACTCGCCGGCCTGACGCGCCGGCGTTTTTCATTCTCAGAGCGCCCCACATGCCGCTGCCCAAGCCGCCTTCGAAGAAAGCCGATCAACTCGCCAGCGCCGACATCGAGGCCCAGGCCGCGCCGCGCCCGCCGAAAACGCGCTCGGCTGCCGCGCGCGCCAGCGAGCCTGCGTTGCCTGACACGCTGGACCTGTTCGACCCCAGCGTGGCCGCGGCCGCGCCTGTTGCGCCGATGGCGCCGCGCACGGCCCTGCCCAGCTACCACCACGAGGCCGCGCCGTACAAGCCGCCTGCGCCCAAGCCGGTGCTCAAGCGCGGGCGCGGTGGCGGCCCGAGCAAGCTCTTTGTGCTGGACACCAACGTGCTCATGCACGACCCGACGTCGCTGTTTCGCTTTGACGAGCACGACATCTACCTGCCCATGATCACGCTCGAAGAGCTTGACAACCACAAGAAGGGCTTGAGCGAGGTGGCGCGCAATGCGCGGCAAGTCAGCCGCTCGCTCGATGGCCTGGCCAGCGACGGCATCGGCGAACCCACCGCCGGCATCAGCCTGGCGCGCACCGGCCATCGCGAAGCCGGCGGGCGGCTGTTCTTTCAAACCTCGGTGCTCGACGCCAAGTTGCCCGAAGGCCTGCCCATCGGCAAGGCGGACAACCAGATCCTGGGCGTAGTGCAGGCCCTGCGCGAACAGCACGCCGGGCGCGATGTGGTGTTGGTCAGCAAAGACATCAACATGCGCATCAAGGCCCGCGCCCTGGGCCTGGCCGCGGAAGACTATTTCAACGACAAGACGCTCGACGACGGCGACCTGCTCTACACCGGCGTGTTGGCCCTGCCGGCCGATTTTTGGGATCGCCACGGCAAGACCATGGAAAGCTGGCAGCAAGGCGGCCAGACGTATTACCGCATCACCGGCCCGTTGGTGCCCACGCTGCTGGTCAACCAGTTCGTCTACCTCGAAACGCCGGGTGCCGCGCCGTTGTACGCACGGGTGGCTGAAATCACCGGCAAGCATGCCGTGCTGCGCACCCTGCGCGACTACAGCCACGCCAAGAACGCGATCTGGGGCGTGAGCTCGCGCAACCGCGAACAGAACTTTGCGCTCAACCTGCTGATGGACCCGGACTGCGACTTCATCACCCTGACCGGCACCGCCGGCTCGGGCAAGACGCTGATGAGCCTGGCCGCGGGCTTGAGTCAGGTGCTCGATGACCGGCGCTTCAGCGAAATCATCGTCACCCGCGTCACCGTGCCGGTGGGCGAGGACATCGGTTTCCTGCCCGGCACCGAAGAGGAAAAGATGGGCCCCTGGATGGGCGCGTTGGACGACAACCTCGAAGTGCTGGCGCGCACCGACAGCAGCGCCGGTGAATGGGGACGTGCGGCCACGAACGACCTGGTGCGCAGCAAGATCAAGATCAAGAGCCTGAACTTCATGCGCGGGCGCACCTTCTTGAACAAGTTCGTCATCATCGACGAGGCGCAGAACTTGAGCCCCAAGCAGATGAAGACGCTCATCACCCGAGCCGGCCCGGGCACCAAGATCGTCTGCCTGGGCAACCTGGCGCAGATCGACACGCCGTACTTAACTGAAGGCTCCAGCGGCCTGACGTTTGCGGTGGATCGCTTCAAGGGCTGGCCACATGGCGGGCATGTGACGCTGGCACGCGGCGAGCGTTCACGCCTGGCTGATTACGCCAGCGAAGTGCTTTAACGTTTCAGATCAGCCCGCCCCGCGCAAGCGCAGGAAAGTGGCAAAACGCGGCACGCCGGCAGCGGTGACGCCGCGGTAGGTGAAGGTGACCACCTCGCCCACCCGAGGCGGTTGCTCGCGTTGGGCGTCGCTCAACCCGCTGCCCAGGGCGAATGCCACGCCGGCTGCGGTACGCACCTGCAATGCGCCCAAGCGGCCGGCGTGCTTGCCGCGGCCGGGCTGGTGGCCAATGACCACGGCTTCCGCGTCGTGGTGTGGCTTCAGCTTGAGCAGCACGTCTTGGCGCCCGGTGACATATGGCGCATCGGCACGGTGCAGCATCAAGCCTTCGCCGCCGGACTGCACCACGGCCCGCAGCCGCGCGTTCAGCGCCGCGTTGGAAGGAACGACATGTTGTTCCACCGCGAACAACTGCGGCCACAACAGGGGGTCGATCAAGGCCTGCAAACGGGCCTGCCTGGCTGCAAAGCTGCCGGCCGCGCCTGGCAGCTCAAACACCATGTAGCGCACGTCTTGCCAGGCAGCATCGCGCGGTTGCTGGCGCCGCACCAGCGCAGACAGTTCTTCAAAGCGCCCGCGGCCGAGCCACAGTTCACCGTCCAGCGCAAAGCGCGGCAAGCGCGACAGGAACCACGGCGGCGCGGCGATGACGCCGCCGCCGCGAAAGCGCAGCACCTCGCCGTCCCAAAGGGCGCGCACGCCGTCGAGCTTTTCGCTCACCAAGAAGCCTGCAGGGTCGACATCCGACGCCGCTTCCCTGGCCAGCAGCAAGGCCGGTGCGCCGGTTGGCACGCGCGCCAGGGCGCCGGTGCAGAACAGGCTCAATGAGCCCAACAGGGCACGGCGCAGGGGGTTGAAGGTGTTCATGGCGGCACTCCGGGAATCGATATGCCGCAGTGTCGGGTGTGCCTGGCGCCACGCCCATCCCCCGCCAGGCTGGATGCCGGGGGCCCCAGAACGGGGGTGAACGCCGCTGCCGTTGGCTTCAGCGTGCCTTGGCTTCGGCCAGCGCTTTGTTCGGGTGCATCAACTTGCGCCGGCCGTCTGGTGTGGCCTCGGCGGTGCGCGTCATCAGTTCGATCAACTGCACCGGCGTCATGGCCGGCTTCACGGCCAACAACTTGCCCGCCAGGTTGGCGGCCTGGGGTGCGGCCATCGACGTGCCCGACAACGCCACGCGCGAGCCACCGGGCAGAAAGCTCTCAACCTGGTAGCCGTTGGCATGCAACTTCACGGTCGGGCCATAGCTGGTGAAGCCGGCTTCGTCGCCCGCACGGTCCACCGCGCCCACCGTGAGCAAGTTGGGCAGCACGATGTCAGCCGGCATGCTTTCGGTGAAGCTCGCGTCGCTGTTGGAGTTGCCCGCCGCGGCGATGAACAGAATGCCGGAGGCGCCGGCCATGGCTTTGGTCAAACCGCGCTTGCCGATGTCGTAAATCTCGCGCGCCAACGCCTTGCGTTCATCGGGCGTCTTGCCGATGCCGCACTTTTCAAGCTCGCTTTCCGTGTCGCCCACGCTGCCGCCCCAGCTCATGTTCACCACGCGCACGGCGTGGCGCTTGAAGTAGGCGATGGCGCTGTGGCCATTGGCCGCGTCGCGCTTTGCCAGCTCCAGGCTCGGGCACGGGTCGGGCTTGAGCGTGTGACCGAACTCGATGCGCGCCACCAGCAGCCGGGCATGCGGGTTGCCGGCCAAGGTGATGCCGGCCACGTGCGTGCCGTGTTCGTAATTGCCGGCCAGGTTGATCTCTTCGATCGCTGCCTTGTATTGCTCAGGCGCCAGCGATGACAACCACTGCTTCACTTGCGAGGCCTCAGCGCTGTCGATGTTCGATTGCAGATCGGAAAAGCCTTTTGAACGCTGCATCAAATCGGGCAACTTGCCGCGCAGTTCCGGCGGAATCGGCGCCAGCGCCAGCTTGGAAGGCCGGGCGTATTTGTCGAACGCCACCAGCAACGGTTTGCCCGCGGCCGTGCGCAGGAGATGTGCTGTGTAGAGCTTCGTGTCCACCCCGCTGTCCCACACGGCCAGGCGCACCGGTTTGTACGGGCCCTTGGCGGGCAGCGAAAAGTCGCGTGTCTGCCAGATATCGGGCTTGTCGACCTTGTTGCGCGCCAGGTAGCCGCTCAAACCTTCCACCCACACCGGCTTCAAGGGCAGGATGGCGGCGAGCGACAGCCGGGCATAGATCAGGCCCGGCACGCTTTCATTCGTGAGGCTGCCGTTGGCATCCACCAGCGGCTGCAAGACTTCGCGCACCCGACCCAGCGCCAAGCCTGCGCTGCCGATTTCGGCACTCATTTTCAGTTCACGCACGTCGTTGGCCACCACGTCATAGGGCATGGCATTCAATTGCGCTGCCAATTCGCCGGCCACGGCGTCGCGGAACGCGGCGCTGCCCGGCGCATGCTGGCGCGCGGCGCCGGCGAGCAAGCGCAGGCGCAAGGCCGCCATCAGCTTGTCGGCGGGTTTGTCTTGCATCGCACGCGCCTGCTCGGCGCGGGCCAGCGCTTGCTCAAAGCGGCCATCCAGGAAGTCCAGCACCGCCAGCAGCGTGATCAACTCGCGCTGCGTGCCTTTGTCGGCGATCTCATAGCCCGCCAGCACGCTCTCGGTGTCGCGCCGAACGGCCGCGGCCAAGGGCGCGAAGCGTTCGGGTGAGCCCACGATGTCTTCCAGCCGGCCCTGCACCGGGTAGGTGAACCGCGGCAGGTCAGCGGCTTTTTCGATGCGGGGTTTGGCTTGCGCCAGGGCTTGGCCGCATGGGGCGGTGCAAGCCAGCAAAACAGCCAGAACCCAGGCGAGGTGGGGCGAACGAATTTTCATGACGCTGCATGCAAGGGAAGACAGGGGCAAATGCTAGTCCCCCGTGCGCGGCCGCCACCCAGCTACTTTTGCGCCGCCACCTGGCTGATGTTCAGCAGCGCTTCCTCATAGCGCTCAACGCTGTCACGCCGCTCCTTGGCCAGCCTGAGCAATTGGCTGCGCGGCACGTCGCGGGCCCGCTCGGCCACTTTGCGCTTCCATGCAGGCAGGCACTGCGCAGTGGGCGAGTCGTCGAGCACCTTGAAGACCTTGTTGCCATAGACGTTCAAGGCCAGCAGGCCGGCTTGCAGCGCGGCCTCCATCTGCACCAGCTGCTTGTCGGGCTCGGTGATGCCCAGCCCGGGCAGCAAGGTGCCCAGCTTGTTGCGCGGCGCGGCCAGATGGTTGCTGTCCAGGTCAGCCAGGCCTTGCTTGAATTCATCGATCTTGCAGAGATCTTTGTCGTCGGTGGTGGTGCCGCTGACCAGTTTGTCAACCGTCTTGGACATATCGGTGAGTTGCTGCTGCAAGTCTGCGGCCGTTTCGCGCGTGGCGTTGGCATAACGTTCGGCGTAACGCGCGCGCAGGGCCAGAAGCGGTGCGCCGTTCTGGCTGTCAAGGTTTTCAAGCTGTGTGCCCAATCGCGCTTTCTCAACCTTGTCGTCGGTGGCATCCATGCGGTTAAGCATGTCATGGCGTTTGAGCAGGTTGGCGTTCACCCTGCCACCGGCGTTGTACAAGGCCAGGCTGGTGGCCGATTTGAAAATCGCCTCGGGGTCTGAGCTGTAGGCCTTGACGTACCAGTTGCCCACGTCGTCTTTGGCCAGCACAAAGTTAGTGAACCCGCCGCCGTTCACTGTGACGGTGTTGATGTTCTGCCAGTTGAGCTTGTCCAACTGATCCTTGCGCAACTCGTTGGTGCCGAACTTGCGTGTGGGGTCGATGTACTTCAGCCAGTCAGTGAGCATGTCGCGGTACTGTGGGTCGCCGCCGGTTTGCAAATCGCTGTTGGTGTGCACGCTGCGCAGGTAGTCGCTGGCCGGGCGCAAGTAGATGAGCGAGGTGCGCTGCTCGTAGGCCACGTTGATGGCTGCCAACAGGTGCTCTGACGCCGCCTCGTCACCTTGCGCCAAGGCACGAATGCGCTGCGCACGCAGGCTGGCGATCAAGGTATCGACCACGTCGATCTGCGTCTTGCCTTCACACTCAAGGGTGGTTGACTTGTCCGCGTCAGACGGCCGTTCAGTGTTTGCCGCTGCGCCTTCGCAGATGGCGTGAAGCGCCAAGGGCAATGCTTCCAGCCGGCGCCGCGTCAGGGTGATGTCGTCGGCGCTGGGTTTGCCGGCTTCGAGCGGCGGCGCGAAGTTGGCCAGCTTCACTTTGAGCAAGGCCTGAATGCCGTTTCTGTCGGACACGCCGGCGGCGCTGCCTTGCGCCAGCACCTCGCTGCGCACCAGGGCCAGCACCGCGGCGATTCGCGCCGCCTCGCCGGTTTCAACCGCACGCTTGGTGGTGGCATCTTGCGCCGCCTGATGCTGGGTGCTCAAAGCGGCCAACTGCGCTCTGAGAGCCACCGTTGCGGCGCCCAGCAGTTCGGCTCTAGCTTTGAGCCTGGCCAACTCGCCCAATGCAATGGTCGAGTCATCGTTGAGCCGGCCGGTGATGACTCTCAGCACATCACTCTTGGTGGCAGCCTGCGCAACGCCGGCTGTGAGCAGATCCTTCTTCCTCTCCAGGTAGTCATGCGTCAAGACCAAGCGCAGCTTGCGTTCGGCCAGCAGGTCGTCCGAGCGCTCGCGGTCCAGCCATTCGCGCACAGCGCGCAAGGCACCGGCCTGAGTCTTGTCCACCGCATCGGCCGGTTGTGCCGGGTACAGCCTGGTCACGGCCAGCCCATCTCTTGCAGCGTCGCCTGGGGCTGGCTCACCCGGCACGGCGACACTGCCACCCAGCGTTCGCGTGGCGGCGAACAGGCCATGCAGGCTTTGGCGAAAGGCCTGCGCATCGGCCTGGGCGGCGGCCAGCTCGGCCTCTTTGCTGGCCAGGCTTTGCTTCAGCTCAGCGCCCGGGCCCTGCTCTGCCGATGCAGCACCGGTGGTGCCCGGAACGGTGGTTTTGACTTGAGTCAACAAGCGGGTCACTTCATCCAGCGCATCCACCGGGCTGACGCGATAGGCGCGTCGCGTGGCGGCCACCTCTGCTTTCGAGCGGTTCGCCAAATCAACGTCCCGCGTGCGCTGGCGCTGCAAGTCGTTGGCATGCACAAGCAAGGTGTTGGCCAGCGACTGCAGCACCGGGCGCATCACTTTCAATGGTCCGGTGCCGCCGGTCTGGAGTTCACTGAACACGGACTGGTGGTCGACGACGTAGAGAATGCGCTGGGCAAGACCAATCAAGGCATCGGTTAGATCGGCTGTGGCGGCGCGAACTGCCTTTTCGCGTTGTTCTCCGCTTTCCATCAGGTGAGCCGTGGTGAGCTTTTCCGCAAGCGCTTCAATGGTGCGAAGTTCTGTGACGCCCGCGGTGATGGTGCGGCGAACCAGCGGCGTTTGAAGCTGGACCGTGGCCTCGTTGACCAGGCGCGAGTCCTTCTGCTCCTTGCTCTCGATGCTTGGTGCGGGAGTGTCTTTGTCGCCTTGGTAAATGTAGAGAATCTCGGTGAGGAAATTGTCAGCCAGCTTGACGGCCGAGCAAGCACCTTTGTCGATGTCGCACTTCAGCCGCTGGTCGACTGCGGCGGCCTTCATCTGCAAGATCAGCGGCTTGGCCGCAGTGGCCAGGTGGGCAAACTGCCGCTGTTGCACTTCCGGTGAGTTCGTCAACCCGCCCTTGTATACATCCACGTCAATCTGCAACGCCGAGCAGCCGCCCAACAGCAAGGCAGCGGCGAGGCAGACAAGTCTGTGCGTGAAGGGGCTTGTCATTCCTTGCTCACCAGGTCAATCAAGGTCTGCATTGCGCGCCGTTCCTCGCGCATGCGTGCGGTGTCATTCCACAGTTCACGCACCACATCGGGGCCGCTCAAACTGGGTTGGGTGACGCTGGCCACCACGCCCAGAGCACGGTCTACCGCACCAAAAAAGTTCTCAGGGCTGGAGCCCATCACCACCACCAGCCGGTGGTTCTTGGGTGCCTCACGAAAGCCCTCTGGGCCGAACATCACCAGGCGGCGGTTCAGGGCGCTCTTGTCGTCTCCCAGCCGCACTTTGTTCTTCGGGTCTTCGCCCAAACGCAGGCCATTGCGATCTAGGTCAACGCTGCCGGACAGCGAATCCAGCAGGTCAGCGCGCACCCAGCCGGAGGCGAACTTCGTCCACGCCAATGCGCTGGCCTGCCCTTGAATTCGCACGCGGTAGATGGTGGGTGGCAGTTGCTCGCGCGGGTCGAACACGCCCAGGTAGTAGGTCTGGACGATGTTCGTGGTGGGCGTGTGCCCCAGCCCCGTGGCCACGCCTGCGGCCACACCCAGGTTGGTGATTTGCGGCGTGGCGCAGCCCCACAGGGCCACCATGCTGGCAAGCAGTGCTGCAAGACGGGGTCGGGTGGTGGCGGGTTGCATGGCGGCGGCTGGAAGTCGATGCCAGGCATCTTCCAGCTAACCGCCCGGTGCGTGCATCCTCAACCGGGATGACACAGCAGGCTTGCCGCCACCGGCCTTGCGGCCAATGAAAGGCACCCTCAGCCCGGCACCACCAACTCCGCGATCTGCCGCAACGCCGCCGGGTCTTCCATCGTCGTCAGGTCGCCCGCGTCGCGCCCTTCGCACACCGCTTGCAAGGCGCGGCGCAGCAGCTTGCCCGAGCGGGTTTTGGGCAGCGCGGTCACGAAGTGCACCCGCGCCGGGCGGGCCACGGCGCCGAGTTGGCTGTCCACCACTTTCATGATGTCGCCTTCAAGCTTCAGGCGCGCCGCGCTTTCGCCCAGCGCGCTGGCGTCCTTGGCGATGACGAAGGCCATGGCCACCTGGCCCTTGAGTTTGTCAGCCACGCCCACCACCGCCACTTCTGAAACGTTAGGGTGGCTGGAGATGCTTTCCTCGATCTCGCGCGTGCCCAGGCGGTGGCCGGCGACGTTGATGACGTCGTCGGTGCGGCCCAGGATGAAGAAGTAGCCGTCTTCGTCGCGAATGCCCCAGTCGAAGGTGCTGTACACCTGCCGGCCCGGAATGCTTTGCCAATAGGTCTTCACAAAGCGCGCATCGTCGCGCCACACGGTTTGCATGCAGCCGGGCGGCAGCGGGCCTTCGATGCCGACCACGCCTTTTTGGTTGGCGCCGGTCAACTCTTCACCGGTGTTCTCATCGAACAGCTTCACGTCGTAGCCGTAGACCGCTTTGCCGGGAGAGCCGAATTTCGACTTCGCCGGCTCGATGCCATTGCACAGGCTCAGGATCGGCCAGCCGGTTTCGGTTTGCCAGTAGTTGTCGATGATCGGGCGCTTCAAGGCCTGCGAGATCCAGCTCGCCGTGGGCTCGTCGAGCGGCTCGCCGGCCAGGAACAGGGCGCGCAGTGAAGACAGGTCGTACTGGCTCATGTAGGCCGGGTCTTGCTTCTTCAGCACGCGCACCGCGGTGGGGGCGCTGAACATCAGGCTGACCTTGTACTTTTCAACCAAGCGCCACCAGATGCCACCGTCAGGCCGCGTAGGCAGGCCTTCATACAAGATGGTGGCCATGCCGGTGATGAGCGGGCCGTAGACGATGTAGCTGTGACCCACGACCCAGCCGATGTCGCTGGTGGCAAAGTAGGTTTCACCCGGCGCGCCGCAGAAGATGTGCTTCATGCTCGCGGCCAGTGCCACCGCGTAGCCGCCGGTGTCGCGCTGCACGCCCTTGGGCACGCCGGTGGTGCCGCTGGTGTACAGCGTGTAGCTGGGGTGCTCGGCATCCAGCCAGGTGCACGGCACGCTGGCGTTGAGGTGGCGCTGGCGCAGCTCGGCATAGTCGGCGTCGCGGCCGGGCACCATGGTGTATTCGGCCAGGCCGCGGTTGACCATCAACACCCGCGCCGGCTTGTGCTGCGCCAAGGCAATGGCTTCGTCGAGCAAGCCTTTGTACGGCACCACCTTGCCGCTGCGGCTGCCGGCGTCGGCGCTGACGACCACCACGGGTTCGGCGTTGTCGATGCGGCTGGCCAGGCTGACGCTGGCAAAGCCGCCGAACACCACCGAATGGATGGCGCCGATGCGCGCGCATGCCAGCATCGCAAACACCGCCTCGGGGATCATGGGCATGTAGATCAGCACACGATCCCCCTGCTTCACGCCGAGCTCTTGCAGGCTGGCCGCCATGCGTTGCACTTCGGCGTGCAGTTGGCGAAAGCTGTAGGTGATTTCCTGGTCCACTTCGGTGGAGACCCAGATCAGCGCGTTGGCGTCGGGCCGCGTGGCCAGGTGGCGGTCGACCGCGTTGTGGCACAGGTTGGTCTGGCCACCCACGAACCATCTTGCGAACGGTGGGTTGCTGTATTCGCACACCGCATCGAAGGGCTTGTGCCAGTCGATCAAGCCGGCCTGCTCGGCCCAGAAGGCATCGCGTTGTTCGATCGAGCGGCGGTGAAAGTCGGCATAGCTCATTCAGGGTCTCCGGCAAGATGGTGGCGCGCGCCGTGCATTCTGGCGGCTGGGCTTGCACAGGTCTGACGCGGTGCTTGATGCCTTGACTGGCTGCAGCGACCCGCTGCTATGCTGCCGCGCGTGAATGCCACTCGAACCATGATGCTTGCCCTGAGTGCCGTGTTGCTGCACGCCGGCGCCAGCGCCCAGCCCACCGCCGAAGCCGACCCGCTGGGCCAGTGGCTGGGCGAGCGGCGGCTGGTTCAAGCCCCGCAAGTGCAAGCTGGCGCGCCCACGCGCAGCGCCGCGGCCGATTTGGTGGTGGCGGCAATGAATTTCCTCGACTTGCCCTACCAGCGCGGTGGCAACGGCACCGATGGCTTTGATTGCAGTGGCTTCACGCGTCACTTGTTCGAGCACCATTTGAGCCTGCTGCTGCCGCGCCGGTCTGATGAGCAGGCCCGGTTCAGCGCGCTCAGTGCGGTGTCGCGCGAAACCTTGGAGCCCGGTGACCTGGTGTTCTTCAACACGCTGAAGCGCAGCTTTTCGCATGTGGGGCTGTACATCGGCGACGGCCGCTTCATCCATTCGCCACGCAGCGGAAGCAAGGTGCGCATCGAGAGCATGCGCGAAGCCTACTGGGCACGGCGCTTCGATGGCGCTCGCCGCGCCGAGGCCATGAGCCCGCCCGGCCGCCCGAAGGCAGAGTCCCTGAATGCGAAGCATGAAGGTTCACCATGAGCCAGCCGGCACAATAGTTGCCATGGGCGAGAAAATCATTCCGTTGGCTGATGTGCGTTATGCGGCGCAAGTGCCGCGCATCCCGGCCGCTGCAGCGGCGCCCAACGGCCTGCTCAGCGACCAGCTCGGCCGCGCGCTGCACGACCTGCGCATCTCGGTCACCGATCGCTGCAATTTCCGTTGCAGCTACTGCATGCCCAAGGAGGTGTTCGACAAGAGCTACACCTTCTTGCCGCAAACCTCTTTGCTCAGCTTTGAAGAAATCACCCGCACTGCCAAGCTGTTCGTGGCCCACGGCGTGCGCAAGATTCGCCTCACGGGTGGCGAGCCGCTGCTGCGCAAACACCTCGAAGTGCTGGTGGGCATGCTGGCCGCGCTGCGCACGCCGGGCGGCCAGGCGCTGGACCTGACGCTCACCACCAACGGCTCGCTGCTTGCGCGAAAGGCGCAAGCCTTGAAAGACGCCGGCTTGCAGCGCGTGACGGTGAGCCTGGACGCGCTTGACGACGCCATCTTCCAGCGCATGAACGATGTCGGCTTCCCGGTGGCCGATGTGCTCGAAGGTATTGCCGAAGCAAAGCGCGTGGGCCTGGGGCCGATCAAGGTCAACATGGTCGTCAAGCGCGGCACGAATGACCACGAAATTTTGCCCATGGCGCGGCACTTCCGCGGCAGCGGTATCGTGTTGCGCTTCATCGAGTACATGGACGTGGGCGCCACCAACGGCTGGCGCATGGATGAAGTGCTGCCATCTGATGACGTGCGCCGGCGCATCGCGGCCGAGTTCCCGCTCGAACCCCTGGGCCACAGCAGCGAAGGCGAGACCGCTCAACGCTGGCGTTATGTGGATGGTGGTGGTGAAGTGGGCTTCATTTCCAGCGTCACGCAGGCCTTTTGCAGCGACTGCAACCGCGCCCGCCTCTCAACCGAAGGCAAGCTGTTCCTGTGCCTGTTCGCCTCCAGCGGACACGACCTGCGCGCCCTGCTGCGCGGTGGCGCCAGCGACGCCGACATCGCCGCAGCCATCGGCCTGATTTGGCAGCAGCGCAGCGACCGTTATTCCGAGCTGCGCACCGGGCAGGTGGCACAAGCCGGCAGCGGCGAGCGCCGCGTCGAGATGCATTACATCGGCGGCTAAGCCGCACCCGGTTTTGATCGCGCGCGAAGACATCACCGGCCTGATCCTGGCCGGCGGCCGCGGCAGCCGCATGGGCGGGGCCGACAAGGGCCTGCAAGTCTTGAACGGCATGCCGCTGGCCCTGCACGCGCTGTGGCGCTTGCAGCCCCAGGTGGGCGAAGTGATGATCAACGCCAACCGCAACCTGGCGGCCTACGAATCGCTCGGCGCGCCGGTCTGGCCCGATGCGCTGGCCGACTATGCCGGGCCGCTGGCCGGCTTCCTGTGCGGGCTGGAACATTGCACAACGCCCTGGTTGCTGAGCGTGCCGTGTGATTCGCCTAACTTCCCGCTTGACCTGGCACAGCGCCTGGGCCAGGCGGTGTGCGAGAAAGACGCCGACATCGCTATCGCCTGCACCGACGAAGCCGGCGTGCTGCAACGCCAACCCGTGTTCTGCCTGATGAAAGCCAGCCTGCTCGAAAGCCTGGTGCGCTACACCCAGGGCGGCGGCCGCAAGATCGACGCCTGGGTGCGCCAGCATGCCCATGCCGACGTGGTGTTCGAAGACAGCGCCGCGTTCTTCAATGCCAACACGCTGGAAGACCTGCGCCGCTTGTGACCCGCGCTGCCCGCTCATGACCACCCTGCCCCGCCTGCAAGACATTGCCAGTTGCGTCAATGGTTATGACCCCAACGCCCTGCCCGTGGCGCAGGCGCAAGAGTTCATCACCCGCCTGGTGCCGCGGGTGCAGGCGGTGGAGTCGCTGCCCATTCGCAGCGCGCTGGGCCGGGTGCTGGCGCGCGACGTGGTGTCGCCGATCAACGTGCCGGCACACGACAACTCGGCGATGGACGGCTACGCCTTGCGCGGCACTGAGCTGAATGCGCAAGGCGACACCGAGTTCAGCGTCGCGGCCGGCGCTGGACTGGCGGGTGGGCCGGTGAGTGGCGCCGTGCCCGCCGGGCACTGCGTGCGCATCATGACCGGCGCCGTGATGCCCGCCGGGCTGGACACCGTGGTGCCGCAAGAATTCACCCGCACGCTGGAAGGCCCGCGCATCAGCGTGCCGCCCGGCTTGCTGCGCACGGGCGACAACCGCCGCCTGGCCGGTGAAGACCTGACGCGCGGTGAAGCCGCGTTGCAGCAGGGCCGCATCCTCAGCCCGGCAGACCTGGGCTTGCTCGCATCACTGGGCCAAGCCGAAGTGCCGGTGTTTCGCAAGCTGCGTGTGGCCTTCTTCTCCACCGGCGATGAGCTGCGCTCGGTGGGCGAGCCGCTGCCCGAAGGTGCGGTGTACGACAGCAACCGCTACACGCTGTGGGGCATGCTCACACGGCTGAACGTTGAAGTCATCGACCTGGGAGTGGTGCGCGACAACCCCGCCGCGCTTGAAGCCGCATTCACCCAGGCCGCGGCCAGCGCTGACGCCGTCATCACCTCAGGTGGCGTGAGCGTGGGCGAGGCTGACCACACCAAGCAGATCATGGCCAAGCTGGGCGATGTGCTGTTCTGGAAGATCGCCATGCGCCCGGGCCGGCCCATGGCCATCGGCCGCATGGGCACGCCGGGCCGTGAAGCGATTCTGTTCGGCTTGCCCGGCAACCCGGTGGCGGTGATGGTCACGTTCTACGCCTTCGTGCGCAACGCGCTGTTAGCGATGAGCGGCGCCACGCCGGCGCCGTTGCCTGCGCTGCGCGCGCGCAGCACCGAGGCGCTGCGCAAGAAGCCGGGGCGCACTGAATACCAGCGCGGCATCGTCTCGCAAGCACCCGATGGGCAGTGGGATGTGCGCATCACCGGCGCGCAAGGCAGCGGCATCTTGCGCAGCATGAGCGTGGCCAACGGCATGGTGGTGCTGCACCATGAACAGGGCAACGTGGCCGCCGGTGAACTGGTGGATGTGTGGCCGTTCGAGGGCTTGGTCTGAAGCTGCCGAAAGGGCTGCGCCTGCGCATTGAATAGCAGCGCGAACTTCAAACCTCCCCAGTTGCTTTGCGTTGAGCTACTTCGGCGCCGAGTAGGCTTCAAGCAGCAGCGCGCGCTCGGGCAGATCCTGCAAGGTCACGCGCGCCGTCGTTGAAGCACCTTGCCAGTGCGAAGGCGACTGCGTTGACCCCGGCGCGTACCAGTTCACGAGCAAGCGTGTGCGCTCGTTGAAGATCGGCGTCGGCGCCGGCCCGGGCGGGCGTTCCCAGACGTAGGTGATCGACTGCAGCATCTCGCTGGCGTCGAAGTCGTACAGCGTCGCCTTGATGCGCGGGTCGTCGCAGGCGCTGCCGCGCAGGTCGATGCGCAGGTTGTTCGTGTTCGGCACCTTGCCTTCGATGGCGGCCTCCTTGAAGCGCACGTCGGACATCGCCCGCACCTGGTTGCTGCCGACCGTGCCGAGCTTGTCGATCAGCGTGTTGCGGCACACCTCCGGTGACGGGCGCGACAGTGTTGACGGCGGCGGGGAAGGCGCAACAGCGGCCACTTGCGGCGCCGTGCCCGTTCCTGGCAGCGCCGATGGGCTGGCGGCCGCCGGGCGCGCATTGCCCGGTGCAGCCGTCGCATTCGCCGCGGCATTGGCCGCAGGCGCACCGACCCGCGTCAGTACGCAGCCCTTGTCGTCCACAATGGAATTGGGGCTCGCGATTTCGAAGGCCATCGCGTGGTAGTAGGGGGTGATGGCAAACGTGACCTGCTTGGCGCCGCGGCGGCCGCTGCGGTACGCGATGGGCGCTCCTTCCACCACGCCGGCGAGCCCACGGTTGACCGAATAGGTTGATGACGTAAAGGTAATGCCGCCCCCCCAATCGAACGCGCACGTCACTTTGTCGAGACTCGAGAGCGCCTCGAGCGTCTCGCCGAGCCCAGCGCGACGGTTCAGCAGCACGTCGGCCGCACCAGCCTTGGGCCGCTGGCCGTCGCCCAGGCGCCAGTTGCCCAGCAGCCCGTTGCGTTCAGCCGGAAGCGGCGGCGTGTTGAGCAGGGCGCGCCCTTGCCGCATCCGCGCGGCCGTCACGTCTGCCTCGTGCTTGGCGTCCTGCGCGGCCTGGGAAGCCTTGATGCCGTCGAGCTGCCCACGCTCTTCCGAGGAGAGGTTGCCGCTGTGTTCGCGGCTGAGGATGTCACGATCACGAATGCTGGTCTGAGCGGCAGCCGGTGCGGCCACGGCCAGCAGCACCAGCGCGGCTGCGCACGACATGAGGCGATGCATCATGGTGGTTTCCTCCGGTCGAACCGTGACTACTTCGGCTGCCTGCGAAACTCGCTCTTCCACAGCCGCTCGACCTCGGCCGCCACCGCCGGCGGTGGCGATCCGATCAGGGTCGACTTGCCGCCCTGGTACACCTTGCCGTAGACAACATCCTGCGCGCCCGAGTACAGCAGCACCACATTGTTCTGCGCGCAGTCGTGGTTCTTGCAGGTGCTGACGAGCACGTAGTCGGCGCCGGCCACCTTGACCGGCTTGTTGTCCGAACTCGGGCCGTCCAGCTTCGCCAGCCACGGCTCCTTGGACAGCGGCCCCAGCGCCTTGTAGTAGGTGGCTTTCGCCTTCGGGCTGTAGAGCAACCCGGCGGCGCCAAGCTCGGTCAGCGCATAGCCCTTGAAAGCCTTGTCCGGCGCGCCGATTCCCTGTGCCGACACCGTTGCAGTGATGGCGCCGAGCGCGAGCACCGCGCTGAGGATCACATGCTTCATGTTTGCCTCCTGGGTCGCGGCGACGACGGCTGTACGAAAGCAAGGTTTCATGAAGTGCTCCTGATGACTTGCCAAGGGGAACCGTCAGCATAGACAAGGCGCGTTACCAGCCGGTTACCGCAGGCACGAGCGATCGGTCGGCGGTCGAAGGGCTGGTGGGCAGCGATCTCACTGCCGCGCCGCCTCTGCCTTGCTTGCCGTTCCAGCTGGCAACGCGCTGCGCCGGCATCCAGCAGCCATGGAAGCCCACAGGCACATGGCGCGGTAAAGCCACCTGCGCCAACGGGCCGGCGTTCAGATCGCGGGCATCGAACACATCCAGCGTCTGGCGTTCAGTTTGCGCATTGAACTGGAACGCGATCACATAACCATGGTCTTCGCTTTGCGCTGCGTCGGCCGCGGCGAACCAGGGTTCGCTGTACCAACTGTGTTCAACGCTGTCGCTGTGCGCGCACAGTGATGCACCCGTGGCCAGGTCGAACTTGCGGATGCCGTTCCACTGCAAGATTTGGCTCGGGTGCTGATCAACCAGATAGCCAAATCGCGTGCGCCGGCCCAGCAGCGCGGCGTTGATGCTGGGAAACTCCACGTTGCGCTGTGCATCCAGGCAGCGCTCTTCGGTGGCACCGGTGCTCAGGTTCATGCGCCAGCGCCACAGCCGCGCCTGCATCACCAGTTCAGCCACGTTCTTGGCGGTGCGAACGGCGTCGATGCTGCCGCCGGCGTTCAAGCTCGGCATGGTGCGGCAGGCCACCATGGTGATCCAGTCGCCCTGCGCGTCGCTCTCTTCCCAGGCATTCACCACGTGGTACAGAAAGCAGGGTGTGAAGTCGAACCAGCGCACCTGGTCACTGCGGCCATGGCGCGGGATCACACCAAAACGGGTGGGCAATTCGGGGTGGAATTCGAGCTTGTGCCGGCCCAGCTGCAACGCTTCTTCGTTGTGGAACAAAGGCAAGTCGTGCACCACGCTGTAGTGCTCGGTGATGGCCATGTCGTGCGGCAAACGCGCACCAGGCAGCGCAATGGGCACGTGATGCTTCAGCGCGCCATCGGGGCCGAGCACGCCGTAATGCATGTAGGGCGGCTCATTGCCATAGTCGAAATACATCAGCTCGCCGGTCACGTCGTCCACCTTGGCGTGCGCGCTGATCTTGCCGGGCGCGCCGGCTATGGCCCGCTGCTTGCCCAGTGTGCGCAGCGTGAGCGGGTCGATCTCGTAGGCATCGCCGCTCAGGTACCACAGCGCCAGCGCCTTGCCGGCGTGGCCCACCACGTCGGTGTTGGCGCTGTCTTTCATGGGCTTGTCGGTGCGGCCGGCCAAGGTTTCACGAATGCCCCAGTGCGTGGCCTGGCCGGCGGCATCTTCCTGCGCAAAGGCGGCGGTGCGCACCCAGCGGTTGCGTACCGTCAGGCGCCCTTGGCGAAACTCGGCCGCGTGGAGCATGCCGTCGCCATCAAAGGGGTGGTAGCGGCCGTTCGGCGCGAAGCGCGGGTTGGGTCCGGCGCGCAGATACACGCCGTTCAAATCCAATGGCAGCGCGCCTTTGATGAGCGGCAGATCGGTCAGCACCGATTCATCAGCCAGGGGCGCGAACGGGCCGCACAGCAGCGGGCCGAAGTCTTCGCCGAAGGGCGCAAAGTGCTCGTTGCGTTCTGGTGCATTCATGGTTGTTAACCTTCCACTCAAGCTGCGACGGGGCGCTGCCACAGCAGACGATGATGCCGCGCCACGGCAGTACCCGGCACGGCGTCCGAGGCCGACAAGGTGAGCACACCCGCGGCATCGAATTCAACGTTGCGAACCTGATCCGTACCCACGAAGTTCGGGTTCAGCGCCATCACCACATGGTGCACCACCTGCATGCCGGTGGGCAACTCGGGGCCATGGCGCAACTCGTAGGGGCCGGCGTATTGGAAGAAGCTGTCGAACGCCGCCAGGCGCTCGGCTTGGGGCGCCGTGCGAGCGCTTTCGCTTGACAGCGGGGGCCGGTCAGCACGCGCGATGCTGGCACTCATGTGGCCGTCGGCCGTGTAGCAGATCAGGCCCACCGCGCCGCGGCCGAACGGCAAGCTGCTGGGCCGGCCGTCGCCGTAGGCGATCTCCCAACGCACCAGGCGCCAGCTGCCGAGCAAGGGGTTGGGTAATGGCGTCATGTCGTGTGACCGCTGTTCAAGCTGGTGTGGATTGTCAAGCCAAGCACAATGTGTGCGGCCGTTTCAACTCATCAAGGTTCAACCATGATCATCGTGCACCACCTCAATGAATCGCGCTCGCAGCGCGTGCTCTGGCTGCTGGAAGAACTCGGCGTGCCCTACGAGATTCGCCACTACGCGCGCGACACCACCACGCGGCTGGCGCCGCCCGAGCTGAAGGCGGTGCACCCGCTGGGCAAATCCCCGGTCATCGAAGACGAGGGCAAGACCTTGATCGAGTCCGGCGCCATCGTCGACTACTTGATCCGCCGTTACGGTGCGGGCCGCTTGCGCCCGGCTGAAACATCCGCGCAATTCGAGGCCTACCAGCAATGGCTGCATTACGCCGAAGGCTCCGCCATGCTGCCGCTGCTGTTGAAGCTGTACGTGGGCCGCCTGGGCGACGCCGGCCTGCCGCTGAAGCCGCGCATCGACAGCGAACTGGCCAACCACCTGGGCTTTGTTAACAGCGCGCTGCAGGGGCGTGAATGGCTGGTGGGCGACACGCTCAGCGGCGCCGATGTGCAGATGAGCTTCGTGGGCGAAGCCGCGCGCGGCCTGCGTGCTGACTACCCGGCCATGGACGCCTGGGTCAAGCGCTTTCAACAGCGGCCCGCGTATCGCCGTGCGCTGGAACGCGGTGGGCCGTATTCGATGGCGGCATGACGCCTTGGCAAGACCTCAAGGTGCACGCCGCAGCAAGCCTGTGTAGATGGCGCTGGCGCTGCCTTGCGTCATGCTCACATCGCCGCCTGTCTGCGTGGAGTCGTCTTTTTCTTGAATCGTCACTTGAAGCTGGTCGCCCGCCTGCTTGAAAAGCATGGTCACCTGCGCCTTTGTTTGCGACATGCGCCCACCGAAGAGCATGCGTTCGGAATAGATCGCGACCATGGCTTGCACTTGATCCGCGCTGACCTGCAAATACAGCACTTCACCCTTTGCCCAACCGCTGCCGGGCAACAACCATTGCGCCGTTTGTCCAACATGGGTCAGCTCGATTTGCTTGACGCTGCCGCGCGAATCAACGGTGAAGATGGGCCTGCCGGTGTTTGAGAACGAATAGCTCACCTCGCTGCGCGTGCCACGCTGGTCAGCCACACTGCCGTTCCAGTTGCCGGTGATGGCGCCAGCCAAGGCAGCAAAGGCCGCGAGCGCGACCCCGATGCTGGCATGCAAGGCTTGGCGAACTTGCCCGCGCGCGCGGCGCGTGGGGCGGTGTGCTGATCCGGTGGCAGTGAGGGTCATACAGCCTCCTTGGGTGTGGCCAGGCCGTTGCCCGCGTGTCAATTCGTGGGGTTGATCAAGCCGAGCTGGGCGTCGAAGCGCAAGGCGCGTTTCAGATCGGGCGCATTGCGGCCGCTTTCCATGCGCCGAATCACGTCATTCAACTGGCGCGCATTGCCCTTGCTCAACAAGTCGGTAATGGCCTGCTCAACATCGTCTGGCAACTGCAAGGGCAGCTCGGCAACCTGGCCCTCACTGCCTGTGCCCAGGAAGCTGCTGCCACCAAAGAGGGTCACCGCTTCGCGGTACAGGTACGCAAAGGCGCGACAGGTGGCGTTGCCCGGGTTGTCCTTGATCAGGTCACCATAAAAACTGCGGTCGCAGGTTTGGCGGCGCTGCACGCTTGCACTCGCGAGGGCGCGAAACACTGGCGTCTGGCATTGGCTGGAGCCCGCCAGCGCGCCGCCGCTGCGGCACTGCAGGTAGCGACATTCCGGGTTGCCCGCGTCAGGGGCGCCAGGAATGCACTTGCCATAGCACTGGTCGTGTTTGTTGCAAGCGCCCTCGAAGCGGCAACCCAGCACCGGAATCACATCGGGCACCAGGTAGGTGTTCCAACCCGTGCCGCAGCCGTTGGGGCTGGCGGCCAGCGGCAGGGTCTGGGCAGTGCCCGGCAACACCAGCAGGCACAGCGCGAGTAAGGCCATGCTTTGAACGCCGTGCTGGCGCAGCGTCCATGCGAAATCAAGGTTCACGTTCAAGCCTCCAAGTGCCCGCACCGGCATCGGCTTGGGTGTAGCCCCAGGTGCCAACCAGACGCTGCCCTGCCCCCGCCGCCAAAACACCCTTGCCAAAGTGCTCGGTGCCCCAGCGCCATCGGTAGTGCAATTGCCCGTCATTGACTTGCCCTTCCAGGGTGACCATGCCTGCCCCGAAACTGTAGCTGCCACGCACCTGGTCGCCCTGCTGGTTCAAGCTCAGCTTGACGGGCAGCTCGACCTGGCCTTTGCTTTGTACCCAGGCGCCGCGCCATGTGCCCGCGAAGGCGCCACTGCCGCCAGCGTCTTGCGGATTGCTGGGTAATGCACCCACTCGGCGCGGGCCCAACGCGGCCACCCTTGCCGCCAGGCCCTTTTGCCGCAGCAGGTCTTGCACGCCGGCGTCGCCAATCATCGCCGCGATGGTGTCGATCTCCGCCGCTGTCTTGGCCACCGCCGCCGATTGATCAGCCGTGCGGCTGAACTCGCGGCTGCCCGCACGCAAGCGTGCCGTGATGCTGCGCAGGCGCTGCGCCGAGGTGGGGTGGGTCTCGCGCAGCGAGTGCGCAGCCATATCGGCGTCACTTTCCAAAGACCCGAGGTGGGAATAGGCCAGGAAGAACGGCACCGCGCCCACCGGCACCTCGCCCAGGCGTTGCATCAGATCCAGCGCAAACTCGTCGGCCTTGGCTTCTTGCTCGCGGGCCTTGGCCAGATCGGCTTCGCCAGCAACATGGCCGAGGCGCAGGTGCCCCAATTCATGCGCGAGGATGAACACCACGGCCGTGCTGAACAGACGCTGCATGTCGCGCGCCACCCGTGCATCATCTCTTGCGTTAGCCGGAATGCGCAACACCTCCAGCGGCCTCCTGGCCTGGCCTTCAAACCCGGCGGGGTAGTTGTGGTTCAGCATCGCCAGGTATTCGCTCACCGTATCGAGGCTGTAGCCATTGGCGTTCAGCCACGCATAGGCCAGGCAAATGTCGCCCAGAAAACGCAACGAAGAAACAGGCATGTTGACCGTGCGACTGGCCAAGTGTGAGGTCACGTTCATGGGGTGGGCGGCGCGTTCCAGGGGGAACAGCAACCGCACGGGGCCAAGCGCAGTGCGTTCAGCTTCGGTGAGTTTGGGCAGCAGCACTTCGCGCAGGTTCTCCTCAATCCCCGCTGGGAACTGCGTGCGCCAGTGCTCAAGCGTGGGGCGGTCATAAAAGCCCTGCCACTTCTGCGCCACCGCGGTGGCGGGCAGCCAGCACAGCAGCGCCAGCAGGTAACCCCACCAGCAGCACGGCCTGGCGTAGACCGTCCAGTGAACAGACCAGGCACTTGTGCGCTCACCCATGACCAAGCTCCAACATCACCCGGGGAACAACACTAACGCCGCGCTTAGCAGGCGGTCATCCGCTGAATTGATGACCGCTTCAAATTGGCGCTATCTACACCGGTACGTCACGCGATACGGGGCGCCGCCGCAGCCTTGCCGTAAGCCATCCAGGCCAGGGTGCCGAGCGTCAGCACGCCGCCCAGCAAGGTGGCCTTGAGGTTCGAAAAGATCATCAACAAGGCCGCCAGGTTCAGCAGCGCAAACGCCCAGCGCGGCAACGGCCGCGTGAAGTAACCCGTGTAGGCCGTGCCCAACGCCACGATGGCCAGCACGGCGCCGCTGAGCGAGACCACAAATTCCTGCACGCTGAAGTTCAGGAACAGCAGTGACGGCGCGTAGACGAACATGAACGGCACCAGCGCCTTGCCCATTGAAAGGCGAAACGCCGTCATGCCCGTGCCCATGGGCTCGCTGCGCGCAATGCCGGCGGCGGCAAAGGCGGCCAGCGCCACGGGCGGTGTCACATCGGCCAGCACGCCGTAATAGAAGACGAAGAAATGCGTGGCCACCAGCGGCACATCCAACTGCGCCAGGGCCGGCGCCACGATGGAGGCCAGGATGATGTAGGTGGGCGTGGTGGGCACACCCGAGCCCATGATGATGCAGGCCACGGCCGTGAACAACAGGCCGAAGAAGACGGTGAGCGCCTTCATGTCGAGCAGGCCGAAGCTGTCGAACGCCTTCACCCAAACAGCCGTATCGCCCGACAAGCTCACCACGAAGGCCGAGAACTTGAAGCCCACGCCTGTGAGCGTGGCAATGCCCAGCACAAAGCCCACGCAAGCGCAGGCCGCGCCAATGCCCAGCGCAGATTTCGCCCCCATCTCAAAGCCCGCCACCAGGCCGCGCGGGCTGATGCGCGTGCCTTCCATGCGCCGGCCCGCCGGGCCCAGCAGGGTGGGCAACCATGAACACGCCAGCGTGAGCACGATGCCCCAGAACGCGGCCAGGAAGGGCGTGTACTGCATCAGCAGCAAGGTGACCATGACCACCAATGGAATGAACAAGTGCCATGAACTGACCAGCACCTTGCGCAGCGAAGGGATGTCTTTCGGGTCCATGCCTGAAAGCTTCATGCGCTTGGCTTCAAGGTGCACCATGTAGAGGATGGCGAAGTAATGCAGCAGGGCCGGGATGATGGCGATCAGGATCAGGCTGCTGTACGGCACACCCAATGACTCGGCCATGATGAACGCCGCCGCGCCCATGATGGGCGGCGTGATCTGCCCGCCGCACGAGGCGCTGGCTTCCACCGCGCCGGCAAAGCGCGGGCTGAAGCCCACCTTCTTCATCAGCGGGATGGTCATGGCGCCGGTGGTCACGGTGTTGGCGATGGCCGAGCCGGAAATCATGCCGAACAGGCCCGAAGACACCACGCTCACCTTGGCCGGCCCGCCCGAAAAGCGCCCGGCCACGATGGTGGCCAGGTTGATGAACAACTGCCCCAGGCCGGTGAGCTGCGCCAGCACGCCGAACAGCACGAAGTGGAAAACGAAGGTGGCCACCACGCCCACCGGAATGCCGTAAATGCCTTCGGTGCCGATGTACAGGTGGCGCACGATGCGTTCCACCGAATAGCCGCGGTGCGCCAGGCCGCCGGGCAAGTAAGGGCCGAACATGCCGTACAGCACGCAGGCGATGGCCAGAAGCGGCAAGAACACGCCCATGGTGCGGCGCGTGGCTTCAATCACCATCACCATGGCCAGCACGCCCACCATCAGATCCAGCGGCAGGGCCTGGCCCACGCGCACGACGAAGATCGCTTGAAAATTCACCAGCAGGTACAGCGAAATGCCGCTGGCCAGGGCGGCAAACAGCCAGTCGCGCGTGGCAATGTGGTGGCGCGAGCCTTCCAGCCGGCGCAGCGGCAGGCTGAGCAGGCAAACAGCGCCCAGCGCGGCGGCGAAGGCCAGGCGTTGTTCAGCCGTGGTGCGGGTTTCTAACGATCCGGATAACTGCCATCCCAGCAGCACGTAAAACGCCACCAGGGTGAGTGAAACGATCCACTCCCACGGCCCGCCCAGGCGCTGCTGGCGCGGGAACACCAGGAACACCAGGCCGAGCACCACGCTCAAGTGAATGGCCCGGTGGGCGATCTCGTTGAACAGGCCGAAGCCGGCGGTGTACACATGCCATGCAGACAACATGAACGCGATCACCGTGACCAGCAGGGCCGAAAAGCCCACCAGGCGGCGGAAGTTGGATTCGGGGTCGTACTGCTCGATCAGGCGTTCAACCTCATCGCTGCTCAAGGCGGCGTCGGCGCCGGGGGCTTGCGCGGTGGTCATGGTGTGCAGCCCTCAGGGCGGATGAGGATGGCGCCTTCGACCAGGTCAGCCAACAGTTGCGTGCGCCCGGCGTGCAGCGTGGTGCGCTGGGCGCGCGAGGCGCGCACCAGCAGCGGGTCAACCTGGCGCTGGGTGTGCAGCACGCTGGCGCTGCCTTCGCGTTCCAGCCGCTCACCGGGCTGCGCCGCGGCGGGCAGGCCGTAGCCATCGCCCTCAAAGCGCTCGGCCACCAGCTTGATTTGCGCGCCGCGCACTTCGTAGTAATCGGTCACCTGGGTGTTCAACACTGAATGCGTGAAGCTCACCGCAAACAGCGGCGTGGGCAGGTTGAAGCGCGCCAGTTCGCCGCCTTGCGGATGCGTGCGCAGCACCAGCGTGCAGGCCAGCGCGCTGCCCGGCCCACAACCCAGGGCCAGGCCCAGGGCGCACAGCAAATGCGCGCGCACGCTGCGCTTACTTCAGCAAGCCTTTTTCCTTGTAGTACCGCGCCGCACCCGGGTGCAGCGGCGTGGTGCCCACCGCCAGCGCGGTGCCCAGGCTGATGTTCTTGCCCTGCGAATGCACCTGGCCCATGATGGCCGTGTTCTCGTACAGCGCCTTGGTCACCTCATAGGCCACGGGCTCGGGCAGCGCGTCGTGGGTGGCCCACACCGCCATCACGGCCAAGGTGGGCACGGCCGCGGCCACACCCTTGTACGCGCCAGCAGGGATCGTCACGCTGGCGTAGTAGGGCTGCTTCTTTTGCAACTCGGCCACCTCGGGCCCGGACAAGGGAATGATCTTCAGCGCGTGCGATTGCGCAAAGTCAGTCACCGCCGAGGTGGGCACACCGGCGGTGATCAAGGTGGCTTCGAGGTTGCCGTCTTTGATCTTGTCCACCGCTTGCGTGAACGAGGAATGGTCTTCCTTCACCTCATCGCGCTTGATGCCGTACACGGCCAGCAAATCGCTGAGCAACTGGTACTGGCCCGAGCCCGGCGCGCCGCTGGACACGCGCTTGCCTTTCAAATCGCGCACGCTGTTGATGCCGCTGTCGGCCCGGGTGATGAGTTGCACCGTCTCGGGGTACAGGCCGCCGAGTGCGCGCAGGTTCTTCAACGGCGCGCCGTTGAACTGGGCCTGGCCGTTGCTGGCGGCGTCAAGAATGTCAGCCGCCACGAAGGCCGATTCGATCTGTTTTTCGGCCACCAGCTTGGCATTGGCCACCGAGGCATTGGCCGCCTCGGCTGAGGCCACCACCTTCTTGCCCGCCACGCTGGCCTTGTTGCTGATGAGCTGCGCCAGCATGCCGCCCAGCGGGTAGTAGGTGCCACCGGTGCCACCGGTGGCGATGCCGAAGAACAAGCGTTCCTGGGCCACGCTCAAGGTGGCCGCGGCCAGGCCGATGGCCAGGGTGGCGGCGAGGCAAAGTTTCTTCATGCAAGGCTCCTGTGTCGTGTGGACTGAACTTGAAAATTCATGATACGGCGCCGCCGCCGTAGGCCCCGCTCAGCAGTTTCCCTTCTTCGAAGCGCTGCCAGCGGTAGGGCTGGAGCGACACTTCGGTGGGCAGGCCGAGTGCCACTTGCGCCAGCAGCCGGCCCACCACGGGCGAAAGCTTGAAGCCGTGACCCGAGAAGCCGAACGCCAGCGTCAACCCCGCAAAGCCTGGCGCGGCGCCGAGCACGGGGTTCCAGTCGGGTGTCACGTCGTACAGGCCCGTCCAACTGCTGGCCAAGCCGGCTGCGGCATAACACGGCAGTCGAGTGGATAACTCCTGGCCCAGCGCCAGCACCGTGTCCAGCGGCACCTCGGCCTGGTCTTCATCGGCATCGACCACGGGGCCTGCGCCGCCCGCGCTCACCAACACCTGGGTGCGGCCGTAAGAGCGGGCATACAGCATCGACGGCCCGCTCATGTCCTTGAACACGGGGTAACCGGGCAGGTAAGGTTGCGGCGCGCTCAAGGCCAGCACTTCATGGCGCTGCGCCTGCACCGGCGCGTTCAAACCCAGTGGCGCCAGCAGCCGCGGCGTCCACACGTTGGCGGCCAGCACCACATGGCCTGCGCTCAACGCCGTGCCGTCGGCGAGCTGCACGCCATGCACCCGCCCACCCTGGTGCAGCAAGGCTTGCACGCGCGTGCCCAGGCGCTGCACCACGCCCAGGCGGCGCGCGGCGCGGGCGAAGGCGCTGGCTGTGAGGTAGGCGTCGGCATAACCGGCTTCGGGCTCGTGGCCGAACACGGCCAGGCCATCGCTGCGCAGCAGCGGCAACAGCTCGCGCGCTTGCGCCGCACTGATCTCATTGGCAGCAATGCCCACGGCGCGCTGCCCGGCCAGTGCCGCGCGCACCGCGCCGGCCTTGCGCTCATCGGCCACGATCAGGTAACCGCAACGGTTAAAGCCGCAGTCGGCGTCGTCATCGCCCAAGTAGGCCTTGAAGTCTTTGAACACGGCCAATGAACGCTGCGCCAAGGCCACGTTCTCGCTCACCGAGTAGTGGGTGCGCAAAACAGCGCTCGATTGCGCGCTGGTGCCGCTGGCCACATCGGCGCGCTCATCAAGCAACAGCACCCGCTGCGCACCCAGCTTGGCCAGGTGGTAGGCCGTTGCGACGCCGATCACCCCGGCGCCGACCACGACCACATCAACACTCATGCGTGCGCCGTGGCCTCGCCCGCCGTGGGTTCTTGAACAGCAGGCGTGTCGATCTCGCCCGGCACGCGCTTGCGCGCGAACAGCGAATAGACCGTGGGCACGACGAAGATGGTGAGCAAGGTGCCCACGCTCATGCCGCCCACGATGACCCAGCCAATCTGCTGCCGGCTCTCGGCCCCCGCCCCCGTGGCCAGGGCGAGCGGCAAGGCACCCAGCACCATGGCGCCGGTGGTCATGAGGATGGGGCGCAGCCGCAGCGCAGCGGATTCAGTCACCGCGGCGTGGATGCTGCGGCCCTGGCGACGCAACTGGTTGCTGAATTCGACGATCAGAATGCCGTGCTTGGTGATCAGGCCCACCAGCGTGATCAAACCGATTTTCGAATACACATTCAAGCTGCCGCCGCTGAGCTGCAAGGCCGCCAGCGCGCCGACCATTGAAAGCGGCACTGCCAACATGATGACGAAGGGGTCGATGAAACTTTCGAACTGTGCGGCCAGCACCAAGAAGATGAACACCAGCGCCAGCACGAAGACCAGGTTCAAGGCATCGCCCGAGGCGCGGAATTCGCGCGACACACCGTTCAGATCAGTCACGTAGCCTGGCTTGAGCACGCGCGCGGCGGCGGCGTCCATGTAGGCCAGGGCCTGGCCGAGCGAATACGTCGGCGCCAGGTTGGCCGTGATGCTGACCGAGCGGCGCTGGTTGAAGTGGTTCAGTTCGCGCGGGCTCACGGCTTCGCGCACGCTGACCAGGCTTGACAGCGGCACCATGGTGTCGTTGCGCCCGCGCACGAAAAGCTTTTCAATGTCTTGCGGCGTGATGCGGCCTTGCGCCGTGGTCTGCACGATCACGTCGTACTGGTCGGCGTCGCGCTTGTAGCGCGTGACGGCGCGGCCACCGAGCATGGTTTCCACGGTGCGGGCAATTTGGTCGACGTTCACACCCAGGTCGGCCACGCGGTCGCGGTTGACTTCAATGAACAGCTCGGGCTTGTTCAGCCGCAGGTCGATGTCGGGCTGCACGAAGCCGGGGTTCTTGGCCATCTCGGCCATGACGAGTTGCGCCGCGCGGGCCAGGTTGTCGTAGCTTTCGTTGGTCTGGATCACGAAGTTGATCGGCCGCTCACGAAAGCCCTGGCCCAGGCTGGGCGGGGTAACCGGGAACGCGGTCACGCCGGGCAGGCCGGCCAGTTGCGGCTGCAGGGTGCGAGCGAGTTCAAGCGTGGTCTTGTCGCGTTCGCTCCAGTCCACAGCGCGCAACACCACCGTGGCCTGTGACACCGAGGGGTTGCCGGCGAACATGAAGACGCGGTCGAAGTACTTGCTGTAGCCGTCAAGGATGCGCTGCAGCGCTTCAAGGTAGCGGCCGGTGTATTCGAGGGTGGAACCATCGGGCGCGGTAACGGGAATGAAGATCACGCCGCGGTCTTCAAGCGGCGCCAGCTCGCTCTTGGCGTTGGTGAACAAATACCAGCTGCCCGCGCCCGACGCCACCATGATGACCAGCACGATCCAGCGCTGGCGCAGCACGAAGCGCAGCATGCGGCTGTAGCCATTCGTTAACCCAATCAACACCCGCTCCATGAAGGTGTCGAAGAACCAGGGCTTTGGGTTGTGGCGCAGCAGCTTGCTGCACATCATGGGCGTGAGCGTCAGCGCCACGAAACCCGAGACGATCACCGCGCCGGCCAGTGTCAACGCAAATTCAGCAAACAACCGCCCGGTGCGCCCGGGCGTGAAGGCCAGCGGCGCAAACACCGCGGCCAGGGTGAGCGTCATGGCCACCACCGCGAAGCCGATCTCCTGCGCGCCTTTCAGCGCGGCCTGGAACGGTGGCAAGCCCTCTTCGATGTGGCGGAAGATGTTCTCCAGCACCACGATGGCGTCATCAACCACCAATCCAATGGCCAGCACCAGTGCCAGCAGCGTGAGCGTGTTGATGCTGAAGCCGGCCACGGCCATCAGCGCGAAACTGCCGATCAGGCTCACTGGAATGGTCACCAGCGGAATGATCGACGCGCGCAGCGTGCGCAAGAACACGAACACCACCAACGCCACCAGCGCCGTGGCTTCGGCCACGGTGCGGTACACGCCCTTGATGGAACGGTCGATGAAGACCGAGTTGTCGTTGGCCTGAATCACCCTCAGGCCCGGCGGCAGGTCGCGCTGGATTTGCGGCATGGCCGCACGCACGCCGGCCGACACTTCCAGCGGGTTGGCCGTGGCGTTGCGGATGATGCCGGTGGAAATGCTGGGCACGCCGTTCAGCCGCACCCGGCCGCGCTCGCTCACCGCGGCCTCTTCGATGCGGCCCACATCGCGCAGGCGAACGGGGTAGCCGTTCACCTGTTTGAGCATGACATCTGAAAACTGCCGCACCGAATTCAAGTCAGTGCGTGCCGTGACGCTGAATTCGCGCTGCTGGCTTTCAATGCGGCCGGCCGGCACTTCGAGGTTTTGCTTGCGCAGCGCGTCTTCCACGTCTTGCACCGTCAGGCGGTACGAAGCCAGGCGGTCGGCGTCGAGCCAGATGCGCATCGAGTACTTGCGGTCGCCGCCAATCTGCACATCGGCCACGCCGGGGATGGTCTGCAGCCGCGGCTTGACGACCCGGTTGATGATGTCGGTGACCTCCAGCGGGTTCATCGTCTCGCTCACGAAGGCCAGCCAGATCACCGGAAAGGCATCGGCCTCCACCTTGGCGATGATGGGTTCATCGGCCGCATCGGGCAGGCGCCCGCGCACGCGCGAGACGCGGTCGCGCACATCGGCGGCAGCGGAGTCGGGGTCTTTGCTGAGCTTGAAGCGCACCGTGATGAAGCTTTGCTCGGAGCGCGAGGTGGAGGTGAGGATGTCCACGCCGTCGATCGCCGAGATGGAGTCTTCCAGCGGCTTGGTGATCTGCGACTCGATCACTTCAGAAGAAGCGCCCACCAGCCGCGTGCCCACCGTGACCACGGGCTCGTCGATGCGCGGGTACTCACGCACTGACAGCTTGTTGTACGACACCGCGCCCACCAGCACCAGCATCAGCGACATCACGCTGGCCAGCACCGGGCGACGGATCGAGGTTTCAGAAATTTTCATGGCGGGCCCTTCAATGCCAGCGAGTGGCTAACCGCGAACGTTAATAGCGTACTCAGGCCGGCGAGCCGTTGCGCGGTGCCGCACCACCACCATCGCTCGCGCTACCGGCCGGGCTGGGCCGCGCCGCACCGGGTGCCGCGCCACTGGCGCCGCGCCCCGGCCCGCGCGGGCCGCCTTCGCTGCCGACCTTGTTCAAGTCGACCACCCGCACCGGCAGCATGTCGCCACGCATCAGCCGCGACTGGCCGGCCGTCACCACCAGGTCGCCGGCAGCCACACCCTGGGTGACTTCGGCCTTGCCCGGCACGCGCACACCGATGCGCGCTTCAATCTTCTGCGCCACCTTGCCACCTGGCCCTTCGACCACCTTGAACAGGAACTGGCGGTCACCCTGCGGCACCAGCGCTTCTTCGGGCACCACCAGCGCGTCTTCGCGCACCGCGAACAGCACGCGGGCGCGGGCAAACATGCCGCTGCGCAGAGCGCCGCCGGCGTTGTCGATGCGCGCACGCACCAGCATCGAGCGGCCGTTGGCATCAAGCTGCGAATCGAGTGCGTCCACCCGACCCATGAACTTGCGCCCGGGCAGGCTTTCCAGCGTCACTTCCACCGGCTGGCCCACGCGTAGCCGCGCAATCGTGCTTTCGGGCAAACGGAAATCAGCCCACAGCGCGCCGATGTCTTCGATGGTGACCAGGTCGGCGCCGTCTTTCACGTAGTCGCCCACGTTCACCGAACGGATGCCCAGGCCGCCATCAAACGGCGCCACGATGCGCATGCGCATCAACTGAGCCTGCGCCAGGGCGACCTGTGCTTCAGCCACTTCCAGCGCGGCGGCGTTCTGATCCACCGCGCTTTGGCTCACAAAGTTCTGCGCTTGCAACTCGCGGCTGCGCTTGAGGTTGGTGCGCGCAATGCTGGCCTGCGCTTCGGCTTGCTGGGCCTGCGCCTTTTGCAACATGTCATCAAGCTGCACCAGCAGTTGGCCGCGGCGCACGCGCTGGCCGTCGCTGAAAGCCAGGTGAGCGATGCGCCCGCTGACCTCGGGGCGCATCACCACGCCCTGGCGCGCGCGCAGGCTGCCCACGGCCTGGGCGTCGTCTTCAATGCGCAAGCGCTCGACCTTGCCCACCTCCACCGCCGCCGGCCCTTGGCCACCAGCCGGCCCCGCTGCACCACCCGGCCCGCCCGGCTCACGCCCGGCGCCTGCGGCTGCCGAGGCACCGCCCACCGCCGGCACAGCGGCCACTGCACGCTCGGTGCCCGCCACCGGAGCGCGGTTTTGCAGCCACCATGCCAACACGCCCGCCGCCGCCAACGCCACCAGCGTGGCAGCAACATGCCCTGTTCTGACTGCCATATCTTGTTTGCTCCTGGCGCAGACTGTAGCGGCTTGCCTCGGCCGCGCTGTCACCTGCGCTGCATGGTCAACCCAGCGCCAGCGCCACGCCGCGGTTGGCCAGTTCGTCAGCGCGTTCGTTGCCGGGGTCGCCCGCATGGCCCTTCACCCAGCGCCAATGCACGGTGTGGGCCTGGCACAGCTCTTCGAGCTTGAGCCACAGGTCGACGTTCTTCACCGGCTGGTTGCTGGCCGTCTTCCAGCCGCGCTTCTTCCAGTTGTGGATCCAGGTGGTGATGCCGTTGCGCACGTACTGGCTGTCGGTGTGGATGGTGACTTCGCAGCGCCGCTTCAGCGACCCCAGCGCCTGGATCGGCGCGTTCAGTTCCATGCGGTTGTTGGTGGTCAACGCCTCGCCGCCGAAGAGTTCGGTTTCGCAAGCAAATGTGGCTTTGCCACTTTGCTTGATCCCCGCGGGGGGCGGCCGGCTTTGGCCGGCCATGGGGCACTCATGTTCCTCAAAGCGCAGCCAGGCGCCCCAGCCGCCCGGGCCGGGGTTGCCTTTGCAGGCACCGTCGGTGTAGATCTCAACCTTGCTCAATCAAGCTCCTGATGCGTTTGCGCCGCGTCGGCGTGGCGCGGTGCCACGGCCACGTTGGCCTTGCGCGAAGCGCGCGATTCACGGCGTGCCAGGCCCACCAGACGCATGCCACGCACGCGCTTCACAGCCACCAAAAAATACACCGCACCCAGCACCGGCCACCAGCGTTCACCGGCCTTGTCCATCCAGCCCAGGCGCTCCAGCCAGGCCGCCGAATGCAAGGGTGGCCCGTAAATGCCGAAGCGCCCGCCCTCAACCTCAAAACTCAACAGTCGCAACCAATCGCGCAGCCGCCAGTAGTTCATGAACTCGCCCGAGCCCGGCAGGAACAACGGCTCATCGCGCCCCATGCGCAAACCCTGGCCCATGCGGCCCAGGCGCTGGCGCGCGCCCCAAAGGCTGGCCGGGTTGAAACCCAGGATCATCACCCGCCCTTCGGGCACGAGCACGCGCTCCACCTCGCGCAGCGTGAGGTGCGGGTCGCGCGAATGCTCCAGCGTGTGCGGTAGCACCACCAGATCGAGGCTCTGGCTGGGGAAGGGCAAGGCGTCGAATTCGCAGTGCAGGCTGACCGGCTCGACCGGCAACTGCGTGGTCAGCGCTTCATCCAGCTCGGTGGCCGGCACGATCGGCTGCGGCGGCGACAATGAGTCGATCGCCACCCAGCGGTGCGGCATGCGGTTGGCACGCAAGGCCAGCAATTCGGGCAAGCCCAACTGCAGCGCATGAAAGCCGAAACTGTCGCTAACCGCCGCGTCAAGCTGACGCTGCTCCCAGCGCACCAGCCGGGCGCCCGGCGCGGTTTGCAACCATTGCCCCAACTCTATAATTGAAGAAGCCTGCATCATGACCCTGCTGCCCCTGCCCGCCTTCACCGACAACTACATCTGGATGTTTCACGATGGCGCACGCGCCGTGGTGGTTGATCCGGGAGATGCCGCGCCGGTGGCGGCCGCGCTCGAAGCGAACAAGCTTGAGCTGGCGGCGATTCTAGTGACGCACCATCACCCCGACCACGTCGGTGGCGTCGATGCATTGCGCCCGCTGCTGCGCGGCCCGGTATACGGCCCGGCGCGCGAAAACATCCCCAAGCCGTTCACGCCCTTGGAAGACGGTGCGTCGATCACTGTGCTGGGCCTGCAATTCAAGGTGCTCGATGTACCCGGCCACACCGCCGGCCACATCGCCTACATGCAGCAAGGTGAGCCCAGCGCACCGCTGCTGTTTTGCGGCGACACGCTGTTCAGCGGCGGCTGCGGCCGGCTGTTTGAAGGCACACCGGCGCAGATGCATGCCTCGCTGTCGCGCCTGGCGGCCTTGCCGGGTGATGCGCGCGTGTGTTGCACGCACGAATACACCTTGTCGAACCTGCGCTTTGCCGCAGCGGTTGAGCCCGGCAACACCGAATTGCAGGCCTACACGCAATGGGCGCAAGCGCAACGCGCGCAAGGCGTGCCCACCTTGCCCTCTAACCTGGCGCGCGAACGCCAGATCAACCCGTTTTTGCGCTGTGCGCAAAGCACCGTCAAGGCTGCTGCGCGTGAAGCCGGCGCCACGCAAGACGACGACGTGGCCGTGTTTGCCGCCATCCGCTCCTGGAAAGACCGATTCTGATGACACTTCGCACCCTTGCCTGTTGGTTGGCCGCCCTGGCCGTGTTCACATTGGGCGGCTGCGCCAACCCGGGCTTGGTGGCGCCAGTGGTCGAGGCGGCGCCTGCGCCCGCGCCGGTGGTTGAGGCGTCTGCCACCGCGGCGCTGGCTGTGCCCGCAGCGCCCGTGGCCGTTGAAGCGCCGAGCGCGCCGGCACCGCCAACAGCCGCGGCCATGGCCGCGCTGGCCGCCGCAGCCGAAGCGGCCGAAGCCGCGCGGCGCGCCGAAATGATCCTGGCCAACGAGCCAGCCGTGGCGGTGGATCCGCTGCGCCCCGAGGTGCCCGTGGTGCTCGACGACCCGGCCGTTCACACCAACCTGTGGGCGCGCGTGCGCAAAGGCTATGGCGTGCCGGACGTGGAAGGCGCGCTGGTGCGCAAATGGGAGCAGTACTACGCCAGCAAGCCCGACTATGTGGCCCGCATGACAGACCGTGGCGGCCGCTACCTCTTCCACGTGGTTGAAGAGATCGAAAAGCGCGGCATGCCGGTCGACCTGGCCTTGCTGCCGTTCATTGAAAGTGCGTTCAATCCGCAAGCCCATTCTGTGGCCAGTGCCTCGGGCATGTGGCAGTTCATCCCCTCCACCGGCAAAGACTTCAAGCTGTATCAGAACGTCTTCCGCGACGACCGCCGCGACGTGCTGGCCTCGACCCGCGCCGCGCTTGAATTCTTGCAGTCGCTGCACCGGCGTTTTGGCGACTGGCAGCTCGCGTTGGCGGCCTACAACTGGGGTCCGGGCAGCGTGCACCGCGCGCAAGAACGCAGCCGCGGCGCTGGCAGGCCGGTGAATTACGAAAGCCTGCAGATGCCCGACGAGACGCGCAACTACCTGCCCAAACTGCAGGCGATCAAAAACATCGTCAAGCGCCCGGAAGCCTTCGGCCTGACCTTGCCCGCACTGGACAACCACCCCTACTTCCTGAGCGTGAGGATCGCGCGCGACATCGACGTGGGCGTGGCCGCGCGCCTGGCCGGGTTGCCACTGGAAGAATTCCACGCCCTGAACCCGCAGATGAACAAGCCGGTGATCCTGGCTTCGGGCACGCCGCAGGTGCTGCTGCCGTACGACAACGCCGCTGCCTTCATTCGCAACCTTCCCAAGCACCAAGGCCCGTTGGCCAGTTGGACAGCCTGGACCGTGCCCACAACGCTGCGCGCGGCCGACGCCGCGCGCCAGGTGGGGATGAGCGAAGAGAGCCTGCGTGAAGTGAACCGCATCCCGCCACGCATGCTGGTCAAGGCGGGCTCCACGCTGTTGGTGTCGCGCAACCCGCAGCGCGACGCCGATGTCAGCCCCCAGGTGGCTGACCACGCCATGCTGGCCTTGGCGCCTGACCTGCCGCCGCTGCGCAAGGTCACGTTCCAGGCCGGCAAGAAGGGCGACACCGTGGCCGCGGTGGCTTCGCGCTACAAGGTCAGCATGGCTCAGGTGGCGCAGTGGAACGGCGTGGCGGCCAGCGCACGTTTTGCGCCAGGCAAGAGCGTGGTGGTGATGTTGCCCCAGGTCGGCAAACGTCAGGTGGCCGGGCGCGCCGGCAAGGGCGCTGTGCGCAAGGCGGCGGCTCGCAACGATGGCCGCTCTGCCGTGCGGGTGGCCGCCACCCGGCCACGCCGCGGCTGAAGCATGAGGCGCGGCGCCTCAGCGCCGGTCGGCCAAGGCGTGGGCGATGGTGCTCAAGTCAACGTATTCGATGTCGCTGCCCGCCGGCACCCCGCGCGCCAGGCGCGTGACCTTCAAGCCGCGCGCACGCAGCGCCTCGGCCAGGGCGTAGGCGGTGGCCTCGCCCTCGGCGCTGAAGCCGGTGGCCATGATCACTTCTTGCACCCGGCCATCACCCGCGCGTTCAAGCAAAGCGGCCGCGCCGATGTCTGCCGTGCTCACACCATCGAGCGGGCTCAGGCGCCCCAACAGCACGAAGTAGTAGCCCTGGTACGAACCGGTGCGTTCCATGGCGGCTTGGTCAGCGGGGGACTCGACCACGCACAACTGGCCGGCGTCGCGCCCGGCGTCGGCGCAGGTGGCGCACAGTGCGTCTTCACTGAAGGTGTGGCAACGCTGGCAATGCTGCACATGCTGCACGGCGGCCAGCAGCGCCGCGGCCAGCCGTTCGGCGCTGCGCCGGTCGTGCTGCAAGAGCTGGTAGGCCATGCGCTGGGCCGCCTTCTGCCCCACACCGGGCAGGGCATGCAGGGCTTCGATCAAACCCGCCAGCCGGTTCAGGGTCATCAGAACGGCAGCTTCATGCCGGGCGGCAACGGCATGCCGGCGCTGAGCTTGCCCATACGCTCGGCGCTGGTGGCCTCGGCCTTGCGCACAGCGTCGTTGAAGGCGGCGGCCACCAAGTCTTCGAGCATGTCTTTGTCTTCAGCCAGCAAGCTGGGGTCGATGCTGACGCGCTTGACGTCGTTGCGGCAGGTCATGGTCACCTTCACCAAGCCCGCGCCGCTCTGGCCTTCAACCTCCACGCTGGCAAGTTCTTCTTGCGCGCGCTTCATGTTTTCTTGCATCGCCTGGGCCTGCTTCATCAGCCCGGCGAGTTGGCCCTTCATCATGATCACTTCCTTTTCTAGAACGTTGACTACAACGGTTTGATCGACCCCGGCACGATGCGTGCGCCCTTGAACTGGGCCAGCATGTCCACCACCAGCGGGTCGTTGCGCACGGTGTCTTCGGCCTGCGCCTGGCGCTGTGCGCGCAGCGCGGCGTCGCGCCGCGCGGGTGAGTCTTGCGCCACACCGGCCACCAGTTCCAGCGTGACGGGGTGGCCCAGGCTTTGCGCCAACGCCGCGGCCAGCTTGTCGCGCAGCGCATCGGTGCGCAGGGAATCGCGCTCCACCACGAGTTGCCAGCGCGGTGCGTCGGGCGGGCCTGCGGTGCTGCGCAGCTCGGCCTGCATGGCCAGTTCACGCAGCAGCGCGGCCACAAGGTTCTTCTCGGCCAGGCCGGCCACCGCGCTGGCCCACTGCTGGCCCAGCGCAGTGGGCTGCAACGCCGGCGCGGGTGGCGGTGGCGGCGGCGGCGGCGGCGGTGCCGGCACATTGAGCACGGCGGCGTCGGCCACGCGCAGCGGTGCGCTGCTGCGCGGCGCGGCGGCGGCGGGGGCGGCCGCTTCTTGTGCCTCAACGTCGAGCCAAGGGGGCGGTTCGGGGCTGGCTACAACCATGCCCGGTTGAGCCAATGCCTGGGCGGGATAACGGCTGGCCGGCGGCACCGCGGCGCTGGCAGGCAGCGCAGCCGGCGCCGCGGCAACGGCTGCGGCAACGGGCACGGCCACAGGTGCCGTGGCGGCCGCAGCTCTGGGTGCAGCCGCGAAATGACCTGATGGCGCAAACGCCAACAGGCGCAGCAGCACCATGGTCAAGGCACCGTACTCATCGCTCATCAGGCGCAGTTCTTCAGCGCCGCGCAGCACGATGCTGTAGAGCAACTGCGTTTGGTCTGCGGGCAGCAGCGCGGCCAGGCGCGTGGCGTCGGCCTGCTCGTCATCAGTTGCGTCGAGCGCGCCAGGCACGGCCTGCTGCACCGCCATGTGCTGCAACACCCGCGCCATGCCTTCAAGCGTGCCGCGGGCGGAGTGGCCGTGCTCGCGCAGGTGCGCCACGCGCGCCAGCAGCGCTGCGCCGTCGCGCGCGGCCAGGGCCTCGATCAGCGCGGCGCAATGGCCATGCTCCACCGCGCCGAGCATGCTGCGCACGCCGCTTTCGCCGACCTGGCCGCCGCCGTGGGCGATGGCCTGGTCGGTGAGCGACAGGCCGTCGCGCATGCTGCCGCGCGCCGCGCGCGCCAGCAGGCGCAGCGCGGTTTCGTCGTGCGCCACGCTTTCAGCGCGCAGGATTTTGCTCAACTGCATGGCCACTGTGGGCGCCGGCATCGGCCGCAAGTTGAACTGCAAGCAGCGGCTCAGCACGGTGGGCAGCATCTTTTCGGGGTCGGTGGTGGCCAGCACGAACTTCAGGTATTCAGGCGGCTCCTCCAGGGTCTTGAGCAGCGCGTTGAAGGCGTCTTTCGTGAGCTGGTGGGCTTCGTCGATCATGAAGACCTTGAAGCGGCCCACGCTGGGCTTGTAGCTGGCGCGTTCGATCAGGTCGCGGGCGTCGTCGATGCCGCGGTTGGAGGCGGCGTCGAGCTCGGTGTAGTCGAGGTAGCGGTCTGCGTCGATCGCGGTGCACGCGGGGCACACCCCGCACGGCGTGGCGGTGATGGTGCCGCTGCCGTCGGGCCCGGTGCAGTTCAGGCACTTGGCCAGGATGCGCGAGATGGTGGTCTTGCCGATGCCGCGCGTGCCGGTGAACAGGTAGGCATGGTGCAGCCGCTGGTTCTCCAAGGCATGGCTCAGGGCCTGCACGACCGGCTCCTGGCCCACCATGTCGGCGAAGTTTTTCGGCCGGTATTTGCGTGCCAGGACGGTGGTGGACATGGCGCGGATTCTAGGAGCCTGTCGGGCTTGGGGTTGGGCCCGCGCCGGGATGCTTTGCCATGCCAGTCTAGGAGCCTGTCGGGCTTTGGGTCGGGCCCGCGCCGAGGTGAGTTGCCGCGCCAAGCTAGGCGTCGGCGAGGCGTGTGGCGGGCCCACGCAACGAGCCGACAACGACGAATGGCATGGCAAAGCATCCCTGCCCTTTGGGGTGGGCCCGACCCCAAGCCCGACAGGCTCCTATGTGTGCGGCCCTGTGCAGACCGCGTTGCCGCGGCACCGATAATTCTGCCCATGAGCCTCGCCAACCGCCCTGCCCCGCCGCCTTTGACCTACGAAGACGCGGGCGTGCGCTATGAACTGATCGACCCGTTGAAAGTGGCCGCCCAGCGCGCCGCCGCACAGACCGCGGGCAACCTCATGCAGCATGGTTTTGCTGAAGTCGCCGCCTCACGTGGTGAGTCCGCCTACGTGCTGGACGTGGGGCCGTTCTACCTGGCCAGCATCGTCGAATGCCTGGGCTCCAAGACCTTGGTGGCCGATGCCATGGCGCAGCTCACCGGGCGCAGCTACTACGACGCCATCGCGCAAGACACCATTGCCATGGCGGTGAACGACCTCATCACCGTCGGCGCCACGCCGTTGGTGGTGCAGGCCTACTGGGCCGCCGGTGGCTCTGAGTGGTTCAACGACGCGGCACGCAGTGCGGCGCTGGTGGCGGGCTGGAAGCGCGCCTGCGATGCCTGCGGTGTGGCCTGGGGCGGCGGCGAAACACCGGCCCTGGCCGGCATCGTGGAAGCCGGGCGGGTTGACCTGGCCGCGGGCTGCACCGGCATCGTCTCGCCCAAGACGCGCTTGACGCTGGGCGAACGGCTGGGTGAAGGTGACGCCATCGTGCTGGTGGGCTCCAGCGGCATTCACGCCAACGGCCTGAGCCTGGCACGCAAGCTGGCCGAGCGCTTGCCGCAGGGCTACCTCACACCACTGGCTGACGGCAGCTTGTACGGTGAAGCCCTGCTGGCGCCCACCTTGCTGTACGCGCCGCTCACCGAAAGCCTGTACCGCGCCGGCATCACGCCGCACTACTGCGCCAACATCACCGGGCACGGCTGGCGCAAGCTGCTGCGCCACCCCATAGTGCTGAGCTACCACATCGATGTGTTGCCCACGGTGCCCGAGGTGCTGCGCTTCGTGCAACACGAGTGCGGCCTGAATGACCACGAGGCCTATGGCACGCTGAACATGGGCGCGGGGTTTGCGCTGTTCGTGGCCGCCGCCGATGCACCGGCCTCGGTGCAAGCCGCGCTGGCCCTGGGCCTGCCGGCCTGGCAGGCCGGCCAAGTGCGGGGCGGCGCCAAGGCCTTGCACGTGCACCCACTGGGCCTGCACTACGCGGCCGACGAGCTGCAACTGCGCTGACCCGGCCCTGAAGTCCGGCCGCAAACGCCCCCGCCCTTACAATGCGCCCCGACGGGCCTGCCCGCATGCAAGCGCGGCCAACCGGGTCAGGTGGGGAACCAAGCAGCCCTAACCGTTGCGACCAGTGCCGGGGCCAGGCTCGTCACCTTCTTCAGCCTTCAAGCCAGCCCGCCACGCCAGTGCGCGTGCGCTGCGGCAGCCACCACTCAGGCGGCTTGTTTGAACGCCATCACAGCCTGGTTGCGCAAGGTGCGCACCAACGCCAGTTCCTTTTCCGCCAGCCCCAGGTTACCGGCCTGAGCCTGGTCGGCATAGATCAGGCCGAACGGCACACCACGGTTGAGCAGCGGCAGCAGCACGAAGGCCGGCGCCTGCACCGCCTTGGCGTACCACGCGGGCAAACGCGCGGCCACGGTGGCGCTGCGCGCGTCTTCAATCAACGTGTCGGCACCCTTCAGGCACAGCGTGGCGAACAGGTCGGGCGCGGCGCCAGGTGGCGTGCGCAGCTCAATGCGAAACAGCGGCGCCAACTCATTGGCCTGCAGACCCACGCCGAAGCGGCCCACCAGCGCGCCGCTGGCGTTGTCGCGCATGCAAAAGACCACGCGGCGCAGGCCCAGCGCCTGGTGCATGGTGGTCAACACGCGCAGCAAGAGGTCGTTGAGTTTGAAGTCGTCGGCGGCCATGCAATTGGTGATGTCTTGCACGCCTTGGCTCAGGGCCGCCGTGGCCACGCCGTCACTGGCGCGCGGCAACACCAAAGTGGCGTCCTCTTGCGGCGCACCGGCACTGTCCCCCGGCTTGGCCAAGGCCGGCGCCAACATGCGCCGTGCCGGGCTGTTTGCTGGCACGCTCAGGTTCATGGCGCGCGCCATTTCAGCCAGTTGCACGCGCGCGTTGCTTGTGGCTTCCAGCATCGCGCGCGGCTCCAGGGCCAGCGCGCGGCCATGGCGTTCGGCCGTAGCGGCCAACGCGCGCACGGCGGCAGCGCCGTCATGGCTCAACAAGACTTCGGTCAGGTCATTGGCGGCGCGCGCCAACCAGCGCGGCCGTTCAGCCTTAGAGACGGCGCGTGAGGGCACATCGCCCAGAGGTGTTTGCATGCAGCGCAGCAAGCCTTCGGGCAGGCCCCAGCTGCGCGCCACGCCAAGGCCCAACTCATCAAAGCTCATGCCCAGCACGGCGCTGGCGCCCTGGCCGCCAGCACCTTGCTGGTGGATCTGCGCCGCTTCTTCGGGGAAGTAGTAGCCGGTGAGCAGCCGCCCGAGGTTCTGGAACATCGCGCCGATGAAGACCTCTTCGCGTTCGCGCGCGCTGCTGGCCAGCTCGCCGGCCAGTGTGGCGGCCATCAACGCACGCAGGAATTCCTCCACCAACTGGGCCGCGTGGGCCTTGTCCTGCATGTGCTCCAACAGCACGAGCGACAAGGCCAGGTTGCGGATGCCGGCAAAGCCCACCAAGGCCACCGCGCGCGAAATGGTCTGGATGCCGCTGCCGCGCTGGAAGTGCGCGGTGTTGACCAGGCGCAGCAGCTTGTTGGTCAGCGCCACGTCCTTCAAGATTTCTTCCGCCAGTGTGTGCAGGTTCTCGCTGTCAGACATGGCCAGGCGCTGGATCCGCGCCACCGAGGCTGATAGCGCCGGGAAGTCGCTCTTGTGGCGCATGCGGCGCAGCAGGAAATCCAACGTGCCATGGCCGCCGCCCGCGGCGCCGCCAACGTCGCCCGGCGCCTCAGGCGGGTTCAGCCAGGCCTTGAGTGCGTCGCGCAGCGCCTCGGCTCCTGCCGGGCGCTGGCCGGCGTCGCGGGCCAGGCAGCGCTGTACCAGCGCGCGCAAGGCGTCGTCGATGGCGCACACCGCAGGCAGTTGCAGGTCTTCGTTCTGCACACGTTGCAATGCGCGCATGGGGTCGGTTTCAAGCAGCAGGCGCTGGCCGCACAACAGCTCGCCCAGCATCACGCCGGCGGCAAACAAGTCCATGGCCGGCGCGGGGGCGGCGCCGCGTGCGGCCTCAGGCGAGATGTAGCCAGGGGTGCCGACGATGCGCCCATCGTGCGCCAGCGAACGCCGGGCGGCGATGCCGAAGTCCATCACCCGGGCGCGGCCGTCCTTGCCCAGCAGGATGTTCGATGGCTTCAGGTCGCGGTGCACGATGCCTTGCGCATGCGCCGTGGCCAGGGCGTCGAGCACGTCGATCATCCAGCCCACGGCCTGGCGTGCCGGCTGCGCCTGGCGCACGGCGTCAGCCAGCGTCTGGCCGTCAACGTACTCGAACACCAAGTAGGGCTGGCCGGCGTGATGGTCGGCCTCGAACACCGGCACGATGCCGGGGTGGGCCAGGCGGCTGACCGCCTTGGCTTCATCAAGCCATTCGTGCAGGGCGGCCGAATCCGCCCCGCTGTGCAGCAGCTTCAGCGCCACCGGCCGGTCCAGCCGCGAGTCATGCGCCAGCCACACGGTGGCCTGCGCACCGCGGCCGAGCACGCGCTGCAGCGTGAAGCGACCCACGCACTGGCCGGCTGCGGCAAGGCTCATGGTTGCGCCAACGGCGTGGCAGCAGCTGTGCCGGCGCGGGCGCCACGCTCGGCCTTGGCCGGCGCCAGGTGCAGCGCATCTTGCAGGTCGCGCAAGCTCAGCTTCAGGTTGCGGCCATGGCGCTGGGCCACGCGGGCCAGTGCCGCAGCGACGCGCGCGGCCGGTTGGCCCAGCGCCTCAACGCATTCGTTGGCGCAACTGGCCAGGGCGCGCAGGGTGTCGTCGTCACTCTCCGGCGCACGCACGGGTCCGGCCGGGGGCAGGCGGCGGGTCATCAGCAGCACACTCTCATCCAGCCCCCATTGGCGTGCTACGGCCACGCCGATGGTTTCAATGTCCACGCCCAGCACGGCAAAGGATGCGCCTTCCTCGCTCATGCCAGGCTCTTCGGCCTGGCCAGGCGCTTGGGCAGCGGCGGTCTGCATCAAACGGATGATTTGCTGGGCTTCGTCGGCAAAGTGGTAATGCACGACCAGGCGGCCGAGGTTTTGCAGCACGGTGACCAGGTTCACCACTTCAGCGTCATAGCCCGCAGGGCGCAGGGCCTGCGCCAGTTGCGCGGCATGCTTGACGCGGGCAACGAGTTGCTCCAGCGCCAGCGCGCTGGCTTCCTGCAAGGGCCCGGGCCAGGCGCGCAGGCCGTTGGCGGCGCGGCGCACGCCGTCCAGCCCGAGCATGGCGATGGCCCGGCGCATGGTCAGCACCGGGCCGTTGCCGGCCACCTGGATGCCGCGCACCTGCGCGCTGTTCACGTGGCGCAGCATCTCGAAGGTCAGCGCCATGTCTTCCAGCACCACCTCGGCCAGCTCGTTGGTGCGCTCGCGTTCCATCAAGGCCAGCCTGGCCGCGCGGCCGGCCGCACCGGGCATGGCCGGAAACACCCCCACATTGCGCATGCGCTCCAGCAGCAACGCCAGCGGCCCATCGCCGCCGGCGGCTTCGGCGCTCAACCAACCTTCCAGCGCGCGGATCAGGGTGCGCGCGTTACGGTAGCGCTGGCGCTCCTGGCGGTCGGTGGCGCGGTTGGCGATGGCGCGCAGCGGCTCGGGAATCGGCTGCGCTGTGCCCCAGGGCAGGCGCACGATGTCGCGCCCGCTGGGCGGCAGGCGAACGATGACCTGGCCCACGTCGGGCTCGTCCAGCACCACCTGGCCAGACAAGAGTTGATGCAGCAGCACCCCCATGGCCAACACGTCGGACTGGGCGGCGTCACGCTGGGCACGCAGCGCCGCAGCGTCCAGCGAATGAGCCTGGATCGGCGCCGCCGCTTCGAGGCCGATGACGCGCAACACGCCGGCCGAGGTGACCAACATCATGTGCGCCTGGAGGTCACAGTGCGCGACGCCGGCTTCGTGCGCAAAGGCCAGGCCGCGCAAGGCCTGGTTGACCAGGCTGGCGGCGTCCCGCGCCGGCAAGGCCTTGCCGCCCAAGTGGTCGCGCAGGATCACCGCGTCGCCCATTTCATAGGCCAGGTAGGGCCAGCGATCGTGGCGGCCGACTTCCACCACCGGCGCCAGGTTTGGGTGGTTCAGCCGCGCGGCGCGCCGCACCGCGGTATCCCACGCCCGCTCGGCGCGAGCGTCGGCCGGTTGTGTGCGCGGCAGCACCAGGGCCAACTCGGCGCCGTCGCGCGTGTCGGTCACCAGCCAGACCATGCTGAGCGCGCTCTTGCCCAGCAAGCGCTTCAGCGCAAAGCGGCCTACCTGGCGCAGGCGCGGGTTCGGCGCAGCGGTGTCGCGTGGCACAGGGGAAGCGGGCATATGAGCCCGATTGGAGTGCCTGTCGGGCCCAGGCGGTGGCAGGAAATCACACCCAAATCGCTGGCATCTCGGTGCAGCGCGTCAATCCACTTCAACGACCTCGCCCTGCCCGGTGATGAACGCTGCGCGCACCACCTCGCCGGGTTGCAACAGCATCACAGCGCGCCGGTAGCGCTGCATTTGAGCACGCAGTTCAGCCTGCTCTTGCGGCAGCGTGGCGAGCTTGTAGTCGAGCACCCACCATTCGCGGCCCTGTGCGCCGGCCAGGGCCACTAGCCGGTCAATGCGCAGCGGCTCACCGCCTTCGACCACCGCCACTTCGTTGCCCGCCCATGCGAGCTGCGTGGCGCTGAAAAACCGCCGCGCGGCCGGGCTGCCCAAGATGCGCCGGCTGAAGCTCAGCACCTGGGCCGCGCCGCTGCCCGCCCCGCCACCCGCCCCGCCACCCGCGCCAGCACCCTGCAGGCCGAACTGTGCCGCCGCCGCCGCCGCGGCACGCTCCAGATCGGCTGCCGACCAGGCCTGCGCGCCAGGTTGGCCAGCCCATTCGAGCAAGCGGTGCACAGCTTCGCCCAGCGCCGCGCTGTGCCCACCACCCAGCGGCTCGGCGGCAAGCGGCGGCGCCGGCTCGGCCACAGCGGCAGCGTTCAGCAGCGGCAGTTGCTCGATCCAGGCCAGCGGCAGCGGCGTGCCGGCCAGTAGCGCCTGGGCGGCTGGCGGCGCGGGCCAGGTGGGCAATTGCGCGGCGGCCAGATCCCACCAACTTGGCAGCTCGGTCTTGCTGTGCGCCGGGGTGGCGCTGAAGGCGAGTTGCTCGCGCGCTCGCGTCATGGCCACGTACAGGCCGTTGAGTTCTTCGCGCCGGCGCTCGGTCAGCTCGCTGGCAAAGGCCTCCTGCAAGGACGGCGGCACCCGCCCTTCGCTGGCGATGAAGGCCACGCGCTGCGGGTGCGCCAGGTGCACCGGCCAGTCCACCAGCAAGGTGGCGCGCGCCGGGTTGAGGCGTTCGCCGTCGGCGTCCATCACCACCACCAAGCGCGCCTCCAGACCCTTGGCGCCGTGCACGGTGAGCAACTGAATCGCCCCGCTGGCAGGCGCTTCGGGTGCGGGCAGCGGGCGTTGGCGCAAGGCGCGCACAAAGCCGTAGGGGGTGGCGTAGCGCGCGCCGTCGAGTTCGAGTGCCGTGGCCAGCAGGTCACGCACGCTGCGCAAGGCCGCACCGCGCCGCGCCGGCGGCACGCAGGCGGCCAGGCGGGCGGGCAGGTCGGTGTCGGCCACGATGCGGTCGAGCAGGTCATGCGGGGGCAGTTGCGGCATCGCCTGGCGCCAACGTTCCAGATGAGCTTGTGCGCGCGCCAGGGGTTGCGGCAGCGAACCTGGCGCCGCGGCGTGCAGCGCGGCCGACCAGCTTTGCCGTGCGCCGCGGGCTTGTTGCGCCAGCCACAGCAGTTGCGCGTCGTCAGCGCCGAACAGCGGGCTTTTCAAGGCGCGGGCCAGCGACAGGTCGTGTCCCGGCGAGGCCAGCACATCAAGCAGCGCCAGCAGGTCTTGCACCTCGGGCGCATCGGCCAGCCGCCCGGCGGCCGGCAGCGCATGCGGTAGGCCCAGCGCGGCCAGTTCCTCGGCCAGTTCAAGCAGCGCCTTGCGCTGGCGCGCCAGCACCATCACCTCGCCCGGCAGCCATTGGCCGGCGTGCAGGCCGTGGGCCAGCCAGGCGGCGAGCTGCTGGCGCTGCGGCGCGCGGGCTTGCAGTTCGGGGTCGTGGCGCGGCGTGGCCAAGGTGTCGCGCCAGGCCTGCGCCGCATGGCCGCGTGGTGCGCGCTTCACGCGGCTCTCGCACGGCAGCAGGCCGGCCCGGCCAACGCCTTGCGCAGCGGTGGTGTGGGGGTGAAAGTCTTGCCACGACTCGCGCTGCGCGACGCCGGCGAAGACCGCATTCACAGCCGCCACCACCGCGGGCTGGTTGCGCCGCGTGTGGTCGCACTCCAGTACCGTGCCCGCCAGGGCGTCGACCACGAATTCACGCGCCGCGGTGAACACGCGCGGCTCGGCGCGGCGGAAGCGGTAAATGCTTTGCTTGGGGTCGCCAACGATGAACACCGAAAGCCCCTGCCCGCCCCCCGCCCCGGCATAGCCCGACAGCCAGGCGTGCAGGGCATGCCATTGCAGCGGGCTGGTGTCTTGAAATTCGTCGATCAACAGGTGGCGGGTGCGCAGGTCGAGCCGCTCTTGCACCCAGCCGGACAGTTGCGGGTCGTTGAGCAAGGCCAGCGCGGCCGCTTCAACGTCGTCCATGTCGGCCACACCGCGCTCGCGCTTCAGCGCGGCGAATTCGGCCAGCAGAACGCGGCTCAGGCGCACCATGCGCAGGTGGCTGGCGCGCGCTTGTTGCTGCACCAGCGCGCGGGCCACGAACGTCAGTTCAGCGCACAACGCCAGGTGGGCGGGCAAATCACCCAGCTTGCGCGGCTCGTCTTTTTTGGTGAACGCGGCGGCCCACAGGGCGGCAAAGGCGGCGCTGCTGTCCGCCAGGCCCTGCGCGGCCAACAACTCGGCCGCCGCCTGGCGCGCCAGGGCCAAATGCGAGCGGCTCAACGCCGCCGCGGCCGCGGCCACCGCTTCGTTCATGCCCGCTGCGTGCACCAGCTCGCGCACATCGGCCAGCCCGGCGCACCCCGGCCACCAGGCACCGGGCGCGACCACGCCGTCTTGCAGCGTGCCGGCGGCGTCAGCCAGGTTGATCTCCACCGGCTTGGCCAACGCCGCGCGCAACCAGCTCTGCACCGTGCTGCGCCGGTGCTCCAGCACGAGCTGGCGATAGTCTTGCGCCAGCGCCGCCTCACCGGCCACGCGGCGCAGGAAGCGGCGCAAGGCCAGGGCATGCAACTCGCTGGCGTCTTCAATGAATTGCATCTGCGCGCGCAGGCCCAGGCGGTTGAGCAGTTCCAGCGGCGCGTTCGTCATGAGCTGGATGAACCAGCCGTGGAAGGTGCGCACTTCCACCGCATCGCCCTCGCGCAGCAGGCGCTCTTGCAGCCCCGCCAGGGCGGGCGCCAGGCGCTGGGCGCTGGCGGCATCGAGGCCGCGCTGGCATAACGCCTCGATGCGTGCGTCATGCGTGGCGTTGGGCGCGGCGAACTCGGTTAACCATTCGTTCAGGCGGGCGCGCATTTCACCGGCGGCCTTGCGCGTGAAGGTGATGGCCAGGATCTGCCGGCCCTGCGCACCGCCGAGCAGGGCGCGCAGCACGCGCGACACCAGCATCCAGGTTTTGCCCGCGCCGGCGCAGGCCTGCACCACGACGTTGCGCGCCGGGTCACAGGCCGCGGCGTAGAACGCGGCTTGGCTGCACGGCTGGGCGTCGATGCGAAAGGCCGGCTGTGGGGTACTCATGAAGCGGCCCAATGGTCGCGCCGGCACAGGCCGCGCGCGGCGCAGGTGTCGCACACCTGGCCTTCGCCCAGGGCAGGCAGGCCCGCGCCCTGGCGCAGCCGCTGCAGCTCGTGGCCGATCTCCTGCACCAGCACCTGCGCGGTGGCGGCCACGTCGCCATGCTCGGCAGGCGCGGGCGCGGCCGGATCGTCTAGCGCCAGGTAGCTCGCGCGCAACGCACCGGCTGCCGGCAAGTTGGCCTGCACCAAGGCGGCATACACCGCCAGTTGCGTGTCTTCCAGGGGCTGCGCCACGCGCTTGCGCAGGCCACTCAAGGCGCCGGTTTTGTAGTCGATGAGCTGGCACAGCGCCGGGGCCTGGGGCTTGTCGTCAATGCGGTCGATGACGCCGCGCAGGCGCACGCCACCCCAGGCTTCAGGCAGCGCCTCCAGAGGCACCTCGCCCGCGCGGAACTGCCAGCCTTGGGCGTCGCGCTCGTGCAGCCATTGCACATAGGGCGCCACCAGGGCCTCGAAGCTGGCTTGAAACGGCAGCCAGGTTGTTGCGTCAAGCCCCAGGTCATGACTCACGGCCTGGGCGGCTTCGAGCAGCGTGGCAGGGTCGTCGGCGCCCGGTTGGCGCCGGGTGTGGAAGTGGTTCAGCACGGCGTGCAACCAGGTGCCGTAGGCGCGCTTGTCGGCGTCGCCTTCAAGTTCTTCAATCTCACCCAGCCCAAGCACGCGCGTGGCAAAGAAGCGGTACGGGCACTCGCGCAGCGCTTCGATGGCGCTGGCACTCAAGCTGGCCGGCAGGGCCTGCGCGGCGGCCGGCGCGGGCCGGGCGTTCAATTGCGCGGCGATGCTGCGCAAGGGTGGCTGCCAGGTTTCTTCACGCCAAGGCGTGCCTTGCGCTTGCGCGCGCAGCAAGGCCATCCACAGCAACCACGGGCTGGGCGCCAAGGCCTCTTGCGCGCCATGGCGCCGGCGCAGGAAGGTGAGCTGGCCGCAACGCAGCAGTTGCACCAGCGCTTGCTGCTGCTGCAACACGCGCGCGCGCCGGTGCGGCAGGCCCAGGCGCGCCGCGCTGGCGTCGCCGAGCAGGCCTGGGGCGATGTCGGCTGGACCAAGATGTTTGGCGTCGGCGCCGGGCACGATGACGGCGTCGAACTCGCGCAGCAGCGCGCGCGCCGGCGGCGTGAGCAGCACGCGCGCCGCGGGCTGCGGCGGGGGCAGGAACAGGGTGGCTTCCAGCGTGGCATCGAGCCAACGGGTGAAGCCGGCCAGGTCGAGCAGCGTGGCCTGCGCCAGTTCGGCAAAGCTGGGGTCGCCGCCCGCGTGGTCGACGAGCTTGAGCGCGTGCAGGCATTGCAACCCGGCGCTGTCGGCCTGCAACAGCGCCAATTGGCCGGCGCCGGCCAGGGCGCCGGCCAGGGCATGCAGCCAATCTTCCAGCGGCCGCGGGCCGGGCTGGGCCAGGCCGGCCAGGGCTTGCTCGGCCCAACGCCACAGTGCCGCGGCGGCGCCCGGCGTGGCCGTGCGCGCGCCGAGCTGCGCGCCGCGGCGCCACAGCGCTTCCAGCGCGTCCAGGCCCTGGGCATGGTGCGATGGGCAAGCGCCGGCCTTGAGCCAGTCGAGCCAGGCATCGGCCGGTGCTGAAGTTGCGGCCGCACGCAGCCACAACATCAGCGCAGCCGCGGCGCGCGTGGTGGCCAGCTTCCAGCCGGTTTCGTCGTCCAGCGCCAGGCCTTGGCGTTCGAGCAGCGAGCGGATGCGCCGCGCCAGCAGGCGGTCTTGGGTGACCAGGGCCACGCGCTGTGCGCCCTCATTCAAGGCGGCGATGACTTGCGCCGCGGCGGCCTGTGCTTCGCCTTCCAGGTTGTCGCACACCAGCACGCGCGGCGCCGGCAAAGCCAGAGTGGCGGCAAACGGGTCTTGTGCCGGTGCGTCGGTGTCCAGCACCAAGCACGGCAGGCCTGGCACGCCGGGTGCCGGCGTGGCGGCCTGCGCGAACAGACTCGCCACCAGCGTGTCTTCGCCGCCGGCTTGCAGGCACACCCAGGCTGCGGGCCGGTGGGTGAACAAGGCGTCCAGCGGCTGCTGCGAGTTCAGTGCGGCCCACTCGGCAGCCACGCGGGCGAGCTGGCGTTCGACCGCGCCCGGGCCGGCCCCGCCGCCCAGCTCACTGCGCACTTGCGCCCAGTAGGCGACGCGTTGCTGCGGCCCACGCGCCTGCGCACCCTGGCCGAGCTGCCAGGCGCAATCCAACATGGCGGCTGCGGCCTGCATGAATGCCGGCTCATCGGCATCACGCCAGGCCTGGCCCCAGGGCTGGCGGCGCAACAGCGCGGCCGCGGCCAGCTCATCGCTGCTGCGCTGGCCGCTGGGGCCGGCACTGGGTGCCGGCGGCGGCGCCAGGCTGGTGGCCAGCGTGTGCGTGGTGTGTAAACGTGGTTGCCAGCCACCCTGTGCAGCAAAGGCGCGCCGTGCCGGCGCCAGCAACTGGGCATAGGGCAACAGCACCACCACATCTTGCATGGCCAGGCCATGGGCCGCCACCCAGCGCACCACGGCTGCGGCGGCGGCCTGCCACAACGCGGCGGGCGGCAGTTCAAGTGGCAACGAAATGCGGTCAACAGCAAACATGGGCGTGGCCCGGAGTCAGCGCGCCTTGAAGAGGCGCGAACCGCCCAGAAATGGCCGTTGTGTCAGAATGATTTTGCCCCTCTGACGATTCCGTTTTGGCGGGCAATGGAGAACATTTCAATGAGCAGCGAATTGATCAAGCATGTCAGCGACTCGTCGTTCCAGGCCGATGTCCTGCAGGCCGACAAGCCCGTGCTGGTGGACTTTTGGGCCGAATGGTGCGGCCCGTGCAAGAGCATCGCACCCATCCTTGACGAGGCGTCGCAGTCTTACAAAGGGCGCTTGCAAGTGGCCAAAGTCGATGTCGACAGCAACCAAGAAGTGCCTGCCAAGTACGGCATCCGTGGCATTCCCACGCTGATGCTGTTCAAGAATGGGCAATTGGCCGCCACCAAGGTGGGCGCCGTGTCCAAGGCCCAGTTGACGGCCTTCATCGACGGCAACCTATAATCTTGCCCACACCAGTTGCCACGCTGGCCGGCCACGAGCCGCCTGAGGTAACCGGTTGAATCGCCACCACGCCTGAAATTCCGCCCGCAAGCTAGGCGGCCACCCTGAAGGGTGCAGGCTGGATTCGGCTCACCTCTCCCGACCAAAGACCCAACGGCCCAGCCGGAGGCGCGCAGTGCGCCGCCACCTGGCCCGCCCCAACCGGGATGGGTGAGCCCGAATGACCGGCGCGCCGCCTTTGGCAGGTGCGCGCCCTGAACCCTCTAGGGGTCGCACCCATGCATCTTTCCGAACTGAAGGCCCAGCACGTCTCCGAACTCATCACCATGGGCGAGGCGCTGGAGATCGAAAACGTCAGCCGCTTGCGCAAGCAGGAACTGATGTTCGCGATCATGAAAAAGCGCGCCAAGGCCGGCGAGCAGGTGTTCGGTGACGGCGTGCTGGAAGTGCTGCCCGACGGCTTCGGTTTCCTGCGCAGCCTGGACACCAGCTACATGGCCAGCACCGACGACATCTACCTGTCGCCCAGCCAAATTCGCCGCTTCAATTTGCACACCGGCGACATGGTCGAAGGCGAGGTTCGGGTGCCCAAGGATGGCGAGCGTTACTTTGCGCTGGTGAAGGTCGACCGGGTGAATGGCCTGACGCCCGAGGAGAACAAACACAAGATCATGTTCGAGAACCTGACGCCCTTGTTCCCCAAGGAAGCGTTCAAGCTTGAGCGGGACATCAAGGCCGAAGAGAACATCACCAGCCGCATCATTGACCTCATCGCACCCATCGGCAAAGGCCAGCGTGCCTTGCTGGTGGCGCAGCCCAAGACGGGGAAGACGGTCATGATGCAGCACATCGCGCATGCGCTGGTGGCTAACCATCCAGATATCCATCTCATCGTGCTGCTGGTCGATGAGCGGCCCGAAGAGGTGACGGAAATGCTGCGCACCGTGCGCGGCGAGGTCATCAGCTCCACCTTCGACGAGCCCGCGGCGCGCCACGTACAGGTGGCCGAAATGGTGATCGAACGCGCCAAGCGGCTGGTGGAATTGAAGAAAGACGTGGTGATCCTGCTCGACAGCATCACGCGACTGGCGCGCGCCTACAACAACGTGCTGCCGTCGTCGGGCAAGGTGCTCACGGGCGGTGTCGATGCAAACGCACTGCAGCGCCCCAAGCGTTTCTTCGGCGCGGCGCGCAACGTGGAAGAAGGCGGCTCACTCACCATCATCGGCACCGCGTTGATCGACACCGGCTCGAAGATGGACGAGGTCATCTACGAAGAATTCAAGGGCACGGGCAACTGCGAAATCCACCTCGACCGGCGCATGGCCGAAAAACGCGTGTACCCGTCGATCCTGCTCAACAAGAGCGGCACGCGGCGCGAGGAGTTGCTGCTCAAGCCCGAGATCCTGCAAAAGACCTGGATCCTGCGCAAGCTGCTGTACCCGATGGACGAAATTGAGTCGATGGAGTTCATGCTCGAAAAGATGAAGGCCAGCAAGAACAACCTCGACTTCTTCGACATGATGAGGAGAGGTGGGTGAGTGTGGACGCGAAGGCGCCCTGAGGGCGGCTTCGCGCTACACGAACCGCCCGAGCTCAGCGAGGGCGCGGGCGGTCATTGCTACCGGCTAGAATCGCAGGTTTTCCGCCCCCGGCAAGTGCGCTGCAACGTGCGGCGTGGCTCCCATTCACATTCAGAGGCAGGTTATGAAAGAAGGCATTCACCCCAACTACCGCGAAGTTTGCTTCGTGGATTTGTCCAACGGCTTCAAGTTCGTGACGCGCTCGTCGCTCACGACCAGAGAAACCATCAAGATGGACGACGGCCGCGAGCTGCCCCTGGTGAAGCTGGAAACCACGAGCGAAACCCACCCTTTCTACACCGGTACGCAAAAGAGCGTTGACAGCCTGGGTGGGCGGGTCGAGAAGTTCCGCAACAAGTTTGCGCGCGCGGGCATCCCCAAGTAAGCAACACGTCGTTTCATCCCACAACGGCGGCCTCGTGCCGCCGTTTTGCTTGTGGCCTGCGGCATCATCGCCGGCGTGAACTCACCCAACCCTGCCTTGGTCAGCCGCGGCGGTGCCCGGCGCCTGCCGCGCCTGGCGTTGCTGCTGTTCTGCGCCGCCTACGTGCTGCCTGGCGTGTTCGGCCGCGACCCCTGGCGCAATGCCGACATCACGGCGTTCGGCTACATGCTCAGCATCGCCGAAGGGCGCAGCCCCTGGCTGGCGCCGGCACTGGGTGGCGTGGCGCTCGAAGGCAGCCTGCTGCCGCATTGGCTCGGTGCCAGCTTCATCAAGCTGCTCGCCCCCTTGGTGGCACCTGACCTGGCGGCGCGGCTGCCGTTTGCGATGTTGCTGGGGCTGGTGCTGGCGCTCACCTGGTACAGCACCTTTCACCTGGCCCGCACCAGCGCCGCGCAGCCGCTGGCCTTTGCCTTTGGCGGCGAGGCCGAGCCGGTGGACTACGCGCGCACCATGGCCGACGCCGCCGTGCTGGCGCTCATGGCCTGCCTGGGCCTGCTGCAGTTGGGGCACGAAACCACGCCTGAACTGGCGCAGCTGTTCGGCGTGGCGCTGTTCATGTGGTCGCTGGCCGCGGCGCCGCATCGCGTTGCCGCGGCACGCCTGGCCTCCTTGGCCGCGCTCGTGGTGCTGGCCGGCAGCGGCGCACCCACCATGGCGCTGGCCACCGGCCTGGCCGGCGCAGCGGTGACGGCGCTGTCGCGCTACGAGCAGGTGCGCGGCCACACCGCCTGGGTGCTGCTGGCGCTGCTGCTGGCCGCGGCAACGGGTTGGGCCACCCAAGCCTGGGCCTGGAAGCTAACGTTTGAAGCAAGCGGCACGCAGTTCATCCAGCTGGTGCGCCTGTGGGCCTGGTTCCTGTGGCCGGCCTGGCCCCTGGCGGCGTGGACGCTGTGGCGCTGGCGCCGCCAGCTCACCCACCGCCATATCGCCGTGCCCCTGGCCGGCGTGGCCGTGGCGCTGCTGGCCTGCGTGTGGATGGGGGGCTCCGACCGTGCCCTGCTGCTTGGCCTGCCCGGCCTGGCCGTGCTGGCGGCTTTTGCGTTGCCCACGCTGAAGCGCAGCACGGCCGCGGCGATCGACTGGTTTTCGATGTTCTTCTTCACGCTGGCCGCCATCACCACCTGGGTGATTTATGCCTCGTTGCACACCGGCGTGCCGGCCAAGCCGGCGGCCAACGTGGCCCGCCTGGCCGTGGGCTACGAACCTTTGTTCTCGGCCGCGGCGCTGGCGCTGGCGGCACTGGCCACGCTGGCCTGGCTGTGGCTGCTGCGCTGGCGCACCGGCCGCAGCCCGCAGGCCTTGTGGAAGAGCCTGGTGCTGCCCGCCGGTGGCGTGGCCCTGTGGTGGCTGCTGCTCATGACCCTGGGCCTGCCCTTGCTCGACTATGCGCGCAGCTCACGGCCCTGGGCGCAGCGCGTAGCGCGGCACATCGATGCCAACGCCTGCGTGGCCGCCAAGGGCCTGAGCCCGGCGCAGGTGGCGGCGCTTGAATACTTCGGCAAGCACCGGGTCGACGCCCGGCGCGACCCCCTGGCAAGCGGCTGCGCGCACTTTGTTGCGGTCAACCGCCAAGGCTTGGTGCCGGCTCTGCCGGGCTGGGCGTTGCAAGCCCAGGAACAGCGCCCGACAGATCGCCAGGAGCTGACCCTGATCTACCGCCGGCGCTGAGCAGCGCCACGGGGCCGGGCTCGGCCTGGCGCAAGCGCGAGCCCGGCAGCACCATGCTGAACACCGAGCCGCGCTTCAGCTCGCTGTGCACCAGCAGCTCGCCGCCGTGGCGCTGCATCACGTGCTTGACGATGGCCAGGCCCAGGCCGGTGCCGCCGGTGTTGCGCGAGCGCCCCTGGTCGACCCGGTAGAAGCGCTCGGTCAGCCGGGGCAGGTGTTCACGGGCCACGCCGATGCCACTGTCGCGCACGTCGATCTGCAGCGTGCCATTGGCATGGGCCACGTACGAAAGTTCCACCACGCCACCGGCCGGCGTGTAGCGCACCGCGTTGTTCAACAGGTTGGACAAGGCACTGAGCAACTCCGAGCCGTTGCCGGCCACCTCCACGCCCTTGGGTATGGTGGCGCGCAACTCGTGGGCGCCAGCCGACAGCAAGCGCGCCGTGGCCAGGGCATCGGTCATGAGGTGGCGCAAGTCGTGCCACTCGTTGACTTGCGGGCGCGCACTGCCCTCAAGCTGCGCCAGCACCAGCAAGTCGGCCACCAGGGCCTGCATGCGCTGGGCCTGCTCGTGCATCAGCTGCAACACACGCTGGCGCTCGGCTTCGCTCAGTTCCAAGGTGCGCAGGGTCTCCACAAACCCGGCCACCACCGTCAGCGGCGTGCGGATCTCGTGCGACACGTTGGCCACGAAGTGGCGCCGCATGGCTTCCGTGCGTTCGCGCTCGGTCACGTCTTGCGTGATCACCAGGCGCGATCCCTCACCATAACGGCAGACATAAGTTGACACGGTGCCGCCAGCCGGCCCCTCAAACAGCGCGGGTGTGGCGTCGTCGCCTTGGGCCAGGCACGCCACGAAGGCCGGGTGGCGCACCAGGTTCGTGACGTGCTGGCCGGCGTCACGTTGCGGATCGAGCCCCAGGTGCGCAGCCGCGCGTCGGCTGCACCATTCGATGTGGTCGTTCGCGTCAAGCAGCAACACGCCGTTGGGCGACGCTTCAATGGCATCGAGCAGTTGTGTCTGGCGCTGCTGCTGGCGCGTCAGCGCGTCTTCACGCTGGCGCAGCGCGCGCTCAATGCGATAGGCCAGTTCTGCCCAGAGCCCCGCCATGCGTGGTGCCGGGTCTGGTGTGCCGCGCTGCAACCAGGCCACCACGCGCTCGGCAGCCAGGCCGTCCACCAGCACCCAGGCTGCTGCGCCCAGGCCGGCCCCTAGCGCCACGCCGAACACGTTCGCACCCAGCAGGTACACCAACACCGCGCCGGCTGCGGCACAGATCAGGGTCACCGCCACGCGCAGCAGCCAGGGCGAGTTCACGTTTTCGCCACCCAGAGGTAGCCCGCGCCACGCACGGTGTCGATGCGCATCGCCTGGCCCGCGGCTTCCAGGTTGGCACGCAGGCGCTTGACATGCACATCAACCGTGCGCTCTTCGATGTATACGTGGTCGCCCCAGACCTTGTCGAGCAACTGCGCACGCGAATGCACGCGCTGCGGGTGGGCCATGAAGAAGTGCAGCAGCCTGAACTCCGTGGGCCCCAAACGCAGCGCCACGGTGTGCCCGGCCGCGTTCACGCTGCTCACGCTGCGCGTGGCCGGGTCCAGGCGCAGGCCGTCGCTGTGAATCACCTCTTGCGTTGCTTCGGGCAAGCGCCGACGCAACAGCGCGCGAATGCGGGCCAGCAGTTCGCCAGGCGAAAACGGCTTGGTGAGATAGTCGTCGGCGCCGGCATCGAGCGCGGCCACCAGGTCGGCCTCGGCAGCACGGGC
>JANOXU010000116.1:0-11401 GCA_031418595.1 Burkholderiales bacterium | reverse complement strand
GAGCGCGGCCAGCACTGTGGCGGCGATCAGTTTCTTGCCAAGTCGGTTCACAGCAGTCTCCTGGTTGTGGCCAAAGCTCGCGGCACCTTGAACGGGCCTGCGCCGGGCCGTTGCGAAACCCTTGTCACCGGCGGCTCATTGCAGCGCGTGCGTGATGAGGGAGGGATGATGAAAGTGGCCATACGCGCCAGCGTGGCGCTAGGATGCAGACCACGATATTCGCGCCAGCGGCGCGCTGGCAATCCCAAGGGTGTTGGCCCGCAGTTCAAGGCGGCGCCGTGGTCAACACCTGCAGCAGCGCGGCGGTTTGCGCGTCGGGTGTGCCGTCATGCTGTTGCGGGCGGTACTTCATCTGAAACGCCGCCAGCACCTTGCGCGTGGGCTCGTCCAGCACGCCGCTGTCGGGCACCCTGTAGCCAACCCGCGCCAGCGCCGCCTGATACCAGGCCACGGCGGGCAAAGCGGCTTCGAACCGTGGCCACTCGATGGCCACGCGCGCGGCATCGGGCCAAGGTATCAAGCCCAGCGCGCCCAGGCGTTGCCACGGGAACTGCGGGCCGGGGTCGTCTTTGCGCTGCGTCGCGATGTCGCTGTGGCCGAGCACGCGCTCGGGCTTGATGCCATGGCGCTGGATGATGTCTTGCGCCAGCGCCAGCACCAACTCAACCTGCGCGGGCGGGTAGGGTGCATAACGCTTGGTGCCATCTTCAAGACGCTCCGGCCCGGGGTTGACGATCTCGATGCCGATGGAATTGGCATTCAGCATGGCATGCCCCTTCCAGAAACTGTCGCCGGCGTGCCAGGCGCGCCGGCTTTCATCCACCAGGCGGTAGATGCGTGGCACGGTTTCATCGCTCACCAGATAGTGCGACGACACCGGCCCGCGCGTGAGCACGCGCAGCGAGCCCTCCAGGTCTTCGGCGGTGAAGTGGATGATGAGGAACAGCACCCGGCTGTCCTGGCCCAGCGCCACCTGCGAGGTGTCGATCTTCAAAGGCGCCGGGCCGCTGGCGCAGGCCGCCAGCAGCAGGGTGGCCAGCGCGGCGCCCAGGCGGGCCCAGGGGTTCATGTTGGCAAATTCGGGCATCGCAACATTGTGCCGGTGGCACCCCGGCCGGCGCTTGCGCGCTTCATAGAATGACCCACGCCGAGCGCAGTGCTGCTTGGCTTTCTTGCGTCACCCCTGCGAATCATGAAGCAATTTTTGATGGCCCTGTGCATGGGCTGCGCCGGCATCACCAGCGCCCTGGCCGACCCCTTGCCCGAGCCGGTGGCGCAGGCGCTGCGCGAAGCCGGCCTGCCCGCGGATGCGCTGGCCGCCTGGGTGCAGCCGGCGCGCGGCAACGCGCCACGCTGGGAACACCAGGGCCAGCGGCTGATGCAGCCGGCCTCGACCCTGAAACTCGTGACCAGCGTGGTGGCACTCGACCGCCTGGGCCCCAACCACCGCGGCTTCACCGCGTTGCTCAGTGCCGCGCCGCAGCAGGGCGAGTTGCTGCAGGGCGACCTGGTGCTCAAGGGCGGTGCCGACCCCGACTTCGGCCTGCCGCAACTCTGGGCGCTGCTGGCCGAGTTGCGCTTCAAAGGCATACGCGAAATTGGCGGCGACCTGATCATCGACCGCACGCTGTTCAACCCCGCGCGCATCGACCAAGGCGTGGCGATGTTCGATGACGCGCCCGAGTTCGAATACAACGTCATCCCCGATGCCCTGCATCTGAACGCCAGCCTGATGCCGCTGGAGCTGGCCAGCAACGACACGCAGCTTGCGGTGCGTGGCCTGCCGCCGCTGCCGGGCATCAGCTTCGATGCAGCGGCCGTGAGCGTGGTCGATCAACCTTGCGCAAGCTGGGGCACGGGTTGGCAGACACCTGATCTCGAACCGCGCGGCAGCGGTTATCACATCACCTTGCGCGGCAGCTTTCCCAAACACTGCACGCGGCGCATCGGGCTGCAAGTGATCGAGCGCAATGCGCTGGTCGAGCGCCTGGTGCGCGTGGTCTGGCACAACCTGGGCGGCAGTTGGAACGGCATGGTGCGCGAAGGCGCAGCCGGCGCCGATGCGCGTGAACTGGCGCGCCGCATGTCGCGCCCCTGGGGCGAGTTGTTGCGCCACCTGAACAAGACCAGCGACAACGCCTGGGCGCGCCTGTTGTTCTTGCAGTTAGGCCTGAAGGCCATGGCCGGCGCGCCCACCGTGCCAACATTGGAGCTGGCCCGGCGCGAGGTGCTGACCTGGTTTGCCGAGCAAGGTATCGACGCCACCGGCCTGGTGCTGGACAACGGCTCGGGCCTGAGCCGCAGTGAACGCATCAGCCCGGCGCAGATGGTGGCGTTGCTGAAAGTGGCGCATGCCGGCAGGCGCGCGCCCGAGTTGTTGATGAGCCTGCCCGTGGCGGGTGAAGACGGCGGTTTGCGCATCCGCCCGGGCAGCGCCTTTGCTGCCAGCGGGGCGCGTGTCAAGCCCGGTTCGCTGCGCAATGTGGCCGCGCTGGCCGGCTACGTGACCGACGCGCAAGGCCGGGTGTGGGCCGTGGCCGCCATGCTCAACCACAACGACGCGCGCAAGGGCTGGCCGGCGCTGCATGCGTTGATGGAGTGGGTGGCGGTGGGCGGGGCGGGTTTGCTGCCCGGTGCGCGCTGAGCCCGGTTGCAACGGCGCAGCGGCAACGAACGAAGGTGTTCGGCCTGCGCCTTGATGACGGCTACACCACGGCCGGCGCCAGCAAGCGAATGCTGCCGGCATCGGCGTCCATTTCGGCCGGCACGCCCAGCGGCAAGGTGAACTTGTGCTTGATGTGGCCGAACTGCGCGCCCCGGTAAACCGGAACGTTAAGCGGCTTGAAGGCGATGTCAAACACTTCGTCGAGGGTGAGCGCGCCGAAGCCTTCGCCGGGGTTGCAATCGCTGAAACCGCCCAGCACCACGCCGGCCAGGTTGTCCAGCGCACCGCACAGCAGCAAGGTTGAGAGCATGCGGTCGATGCGGTAGACGTGTTCGTTCACGTCTTCGAGGAACAGGATCGCGCCATGGAAGTTGGGCAGGTAGGGCGAGCCTGCGAGCGAGCTGAGCACCGCCAGGTTGCCGCCCAGCAGCGGCCCGCTGGCGCGGCCACTCACCACGGTGCTGGTGCGGCCCTCTTTGGCGATCAGGTCATCGCCAGTCTGCACTGCATTGCGCAAGGTGTGGGCCTGCGCGTCCATGGCCACGGCGCGAAAGTGGCCCACGCTGAACGCATTCCATTCCGAGCGGCCCAGGGGGCAGTGAAAGGTGACCAGGCCGGTCTTGGCATGCACCGCGTTGATCAGCGCCGTGAGGTCTGAAAACCCGCCCAGGAACTTGGGGTTGCGGCGGATGAGTTCGTAGTCGAGCAAGGGCAGCACGCGGTTGCCGCCAGAGCCACCGGTCACGGCCAGCAGGCCGGCCACCTGCGGGTCGGCAAACAGGGCGTGGATGTCGTCAGCGCGCTGCTGCGGCGTGCCGGCGTTCTGGCCGTGTCGCGCGCGCAGATGGGGTGCCTCGCGCACCTTGAAGCCCAGCGCTTGCAGGCGTTCATGGGTTTGCTCGAACGGTGCGCGCTCGAACACCGCACCGGAAGGGTTGATCAAGCCGATGGTCTGGACGGGTTGCAGGCGCGCGGGGCGAAGCAATGGGTTCATGGTTTGGGTGGCGTTTCAATGTCGACGAATTCAAACCAGTTTGACGTGAACAGCGGTCGGCGAAACCCCACCAGCCCCGGCCGAGTGAGCGTGATCATGACCAGGTGCGTGCGCAGCTTGTAGGGCATCCAGGCCACGGTCAGGCGCTTGGCTTGCTCGAACAGGGCTTCGCGTTGTGGGCCGTCGGGCAAGGCCTGGAGTTGTGCCAGCAGCTCGTTCATGGCCGGCAGGTCGAAGCGCGCCAGGTTCATACCCCCTGCGGCCGCGCCGTCGTAGCGCAACAGGCCTTGCACGCCGTCCGGTGCGCCGGCGCGGCCGCTCACGCTCCACATCATCAGCTTGCCGGCGCGCGCGGCCTTGTACTGCTCGGGCCACTGCGCGGCGCGGAACTGGATGCGCAGGCCAATGGCCTGCATGTCGCGCTTCATCAGTTCGTCATAGCGGCGTGTGTCCTGCGCCGGCTGGGTGGCCATTTCCAGCAGCAGCGGTTGGCCATTGGGCAGATCGCGCCAACCGTCGCCATTGCGATCAACGTAACCGTACTGGTCGAGCAGGGCGCGCGCTTTGACTGGGCTGTACTCGCTCATTTCACTGCGCCAGGCGGCATCAAAGCCGCTCATGTGAACCGTTACTGGGGACTGCGCCGGCACCGCCGAGTTGTAGCGCAGCAGTTTGATTTCACGCTCCACATCGATGGCCAGCCCGATGGCGCGGCGCAGTGCCACTTGCGCCGGCGCATAGCCGCCCACCACGGGGTGTTCCATGTTGAACATCGTGTAGTACGTGGCCGGTATCACCACGCGATCAACCTGCACCCCGCGCCGCGCCAGGTAGGGGGCCAGTTGCCCGCCGGGCAAGGCCAGGTGGGTGAAGGTGTCGGGCACCAGCGCCCAATCGGTCTCGCCGTTGAGGAACGACAGCCAGCGCGGCTGGTCTTCGTCGATGACGGCCACTTCAACCCGGTCGACCATGGGCACGCGCTTGCCCTTCAGCTTGGCCAGCATGGCCTGGCCCACGCGATCATCAGGCGCAGGGGCGGCGTCGTACAACACTTCTCGGTACGCAGTGTTGCGTTCGAGCACGATGCGCGACGCGCGGCGCCATGCCACCAGCTTGAACGGCCCCGTGCCCACGGGGTGCTGCATGCTGAGTTCGCCATGCGCTTCGATGACTTCGCGCGCCACCGCGCCGGTGGCGGTTTCGGCCAGCCATTGCGGGAAGCGTGGCCGCCCGGCGTCGAGCACAAAGCGCAGCGTGTGGCGCCCCAGCACCTGCAAGCCCGCTATGGGCTGGTCGTAGTCGAACGGCTTTTTTTGCTCCAGCGCCGCGCGCCGCAGCGCCAGCAGGCCGCTGATGCCGGCCTGCTCCATCGAACTCCAGCCCGGGCTCTTGCTGGCCGGGTCAGCCAGGCGTTTGATGCTGTAGGCGTAGTCGGCCGCCACCAGCTCGCGCGGCTTGCCGCCGAAGGCAGGGTCGGCCGTGAAGTAAACACCTGGCTTGAGGTGAATGGTCCAGGTGCGGAAGTCGGCCGACGCTTCAGGCATGGCCGCGGCAGTGGCGGGCCGCAGCTTGGCCGGCCGCGCCAGCGGGTCGTATTGCAGCAGCGGCTCGAAGATGTGGGCAATGATCTGGAACGAGCGCGCATCGCCCACGCGTGCCGGGTCGAAGCCGGTCTCGCTTTGCATGGCCAGGCGCAGCACCTTGGGCGCAGGGGGGGTCTGCGCTGCGGCGCTGCACACTGCCACGGCCAGCAGAGTGGCGCCGATGCGGGCGAACCAGGGCATAACGATCGAGGTGACTGCGTGGCGGCTCAAACCACGCGCGGAAAATCGCGCCGCACGGCCACGCTGTCGCCGTGGTCGAAGTGCCACCACTCGGTGCTGATGCCGCGAAAGCCGCCGCGTGCCATGGCGGCGTGCAGCCAGCCGCGCTCGGCCAGCTGCGCCGCGCTCAACACGCCCAGGGCCAGGTGCTCGGCGTGCAGCGCGGGGTGCGAACGCAGGCTCATCTCGTCGAAGGCCGAACCCATGTCGGCCTCTGCGCCATCGGCATCGAGCAGGGTGACGTCCACGGCCATGCCGAAGGAATGGATCGAGCCGCCTTGCGGGTTGGCGAAGTAGGCCTGTGCCGGTGTGCCGACCACGGCAGCCCAGATCTGCTCTTGCACGCGCTGCGGGCGCAGGGCATCGAGCACCAGCAGCCGCCAACCCGGACGCGCGCTGCGCAACCAGGCGGCGGCTTCTTCCAGGCCCGCGGCGGCTTCGCGGCGCAGCCAGGCGCAGTCGAGCCCCTGGTAGAGCACGCGGCCGGCGAAGTTGTTGGCGCTGGCATAGCGCAGGTCGAAACCCACGCCATGCAGGCTGGCGAGCGTGCGGAAATCCGGGTGGCCGGCGATGTGCTCGCAGTGAATCAAGTCAGAAGAATTTGTAGTCGAGCGTGAAGGTGAACGAGCGGCCGCGCGGGTCGGCCACACGCGGCTCCCACGAGCTGCCGGCGCCGGTGTTGGTGTCGTACGCGGCAGAGAAGGGCGGGTCTTTGTCCATCAGGTTCTTGATGCCGAAAGTCAGGCCCAGGTTCTTGATGCCTTTGTAGTTGACGCTGGCGTTGATGACCGAGTAGCTGCCCACATACGGGTGCCAGTCGGGCGGCACGACGCTGCCGTTGGCCACGCCGGGCAGCACCGCGTCTTTGTAGCCGTTGCGAAAGAGCTGGGTCAGCGTGGTCGTCCACGGGCCCTGGGCGTAGCTGCCGGTGAGCGAGTATTTCCAGCGAATGCCGAGGTCGCCCGTGCGCGTGAACACGCCCACTTCGCTGGGGCCGAAGGGCGCGCTGGTGAGCAGGCGCGAACGCTTGTCGAGCAGGTAAGTGCCTTCAAACGTTGCACCCCATTTGCCGCTGAGCACCGAGCCGTTGGCGCGCGCGGTCACGTCCAGCCCCTTGGTGATGGTTTCACCGGCGTTGATCCAGCGCGTGTCGATGGTGGTGAGCACGCCACCGGTGTAGACAAAGGCGTCGGGGAACAGCGCGTAATTGGCGATCAACTGGGCCACGCTTGGGCTCAGGATGGTGCCGAGCTTGCGGATGTTCCACAGATCGGCGCCGACGCTGGCATGGGTGACGGGCTCCCAGACGAAACCCGCCGACCACTGCCGGCTGCGCTCGGGGCCGAGGTCGGGTTTGCCGCCGAACAAGGTGTTGGGGTTGATGGATTCGCAGCCGGGCTTGGTGGCATCGACCAGCAGCGTGGGGCACTTGGCCGGGTCGACGATGGTGGCGCCGCTGGTGGGTGAGGTGGTGGTGCCGAAGAACTGCTGCGCAAAGTTCGGTACGCGAAAGCCCTCGTTGTACGAGGCCCGGGTGATCAGGTTGGGCAGCGGCGCAAAGCGCAGCGACACCTTCGGGTTGGTGGTGGTGCCAAAGCCGGTGTACTTGTCTTGCCGCCCGGCCACGGTGAGTTCAAGCTGCTTGGTCACCGGTATTTGCACCTCGGCAAAGAAGGCGTCGATGTCGCGCTTCACGGTAGGTAGCGTGTTCACGCTGTCGAACGGCGCGTTGAAGATGCGCGCTTGCGTGGCCGCATCGGTGACGTTGCCGTCGAAGCGGTATTTCTCGACGCGCTTGTCCAGCCCCACGGCGGCCATCACCTCGCCGCCGGGCAGGCGGAACAACGGGCCGCTGGCCGTGGCATCAGCTTGCGTCATGGTCACCTTGCCGCCGTACAGCGTGGTGCCGTTGGCGGAAATGGCGGCCAAGGCGGCCAGTGCTTCGGGGGTCTGCGCCTGGCCCGGCAGCACGAACGGGTTGAGCACGCCGGTTTTGATGAGGTTGGCGAGCTCGATGCCATAGAAGTAGCCGTTGCCCAGGACTGACGTGCCGTCGCTGGTGGCTTGTGCGTAGCCGACCCGGTAGTCCCAGCCGCCGATCAACGGGCCATCAGCGCCGACCAAAAAGCGCTGCGTGTCCGACTTGGTGTCGAGCTGGCGCGGGCCGCATTCCAGGCAGCGCCAGCGAAAGGCCAGCGGCAGGCCGCGGTTGGCCGCGATGGTGGGGAACACCGCCACCAGCCGGTCGAACACATAGTTGTACGAGCCGCCCGTGCTGGGATAAGTGAGGTCGCGCAGTTGGCTGGTGGTGGCGGTGCTGCTGGAGATCTGGTTGGCCGAAAAAGTCTTGGCCGACTCCGTGCGCGCGCCGGTGAATTCAGCGTGCAGTTGGTGCTCGCCCAAACGCAGCGTGCCGCGCGCCACCAGGTTGGTGTTGGTCAGCGGTTGCTGCAACACGGCCGCGCGCCCGGTGTCCCAGGCGCAGGCCCACTTGGCACTGGCCGTGGCCCACAGCACTTCGTTGTAGGCGTCCATACCAGGCAGCGAATTGCAGCCGGCCTGGCCCGGCAAGTCGAGCACGTTGATGCCGCCGCTCATGGCCACCGTGGTGCCGGGCTGGATCGGGCCGGCGCCGCGGCCGGTGGCATTGATGTTGTCGCGCTGCAAGCCGTTTTGCACGCTGCTGATCGGGAACACAGTGGCGAACGGCGTGCCGCGCGTATCGACCGAAAGGCCACGGTCGGGCTGAAAGGTGTTGACGAAATCGCGCTGGTCGCCGCGCAGCGCTTTGTTCTCGGTGCGGTTCAATGAAACAAGTACGTTGAACTTGTCGCTGTCGAGGTTGCCGAAGCCGCCGGTGATGTTGGCGCGGGCAATGTTGCTGCCGCCGTGTTGTGTCACGTCAGCGAACACCTGCGCTTCCAGGCCGCTGAAATTCTTGCGCGTGATGAAGTTGATGACGCCGCCGATGGCATCGGTGCCATAGATGGCCGAGGCACCGTCTTTGAGGATCTCGATGCGGTCGAGTGCGGCCATCGGTATCGAATTCAGGTCGACGATGCCGCCGTTCAGGCCGTGCGCCGCCACGCGCCGGCCGTTCACCAACACCAGTGTGTTCGCCGACCCCTGGCCACGCAAATTGGCAGCAGACAAGCCGTTGCTGCCGCGTGCCGTGCCGGCGCCCACATCGGCATTGCTGGCCAGGTTGTCCATGCCGTTGCCGTTGACGCTGAGCGAGTTGATCAACTGCTCGGCGGTGACGATGCCTTGAGCCTGCAATTCCTGGCGCGTGATCACCTGCACCGGCAGCGCGCCTTCGGCGGCGATGCGCTTGATGCTCGAACCGGTGATTTCAACGCGCTGCGGCGCGCCGCTGGTCTGGGCCAGAACGGGGGCGGCCACGCCGAGCAAGGCGATGGCGCGAACGATGGTTTTCAGTTTCAAGATACGGCTCCTCGGGCGTTGTTCGCCAAAGTGTTGCGGTCAGCCTCTTTGGCGCCAATCGGTGAATACCAATGCGCGCGACGCGCCGCCACAACGCGCGGCCTGCCTATGATCACCGCGCCGCTTCAGCCATGAATCAAACCCCGCCCGCAGCCCCGCGCGCCGCAGCCCCATGGCGCTGGGTGCCCACGCTGTATTTCGGCCAGGGTCTGCCGTATGTGGTGGTGATGACGCTGTCGGTGGTGATGTACAAAAACCTGGGCGTGGGCAACACCGACATCGCGCTGTACACGAGCTGGCTGTACCTGCCCTGGGTGATCAAGCCGCTGTGGGGGCCGCTGGTGGATTTGCTCGGGCGCAAGCGCGGCTGGATCGTGGCCTTGCAGTTTGCGCTGGGCGCCGCGCTGGCCGCGGTGGCGCTGACCCTGCCGGGGCCGAAGTTTTTGCAGATGAGCCTGGCCGTGTTCTGGCTGCTGGCCTTTGCCTCGGCCACGCACGACATTGCGGCCGACGGCTTTTACATGCTGGCGCTGAACCCCGGTGAACAGGCGGCCTTCGTGGGCGTGCGCAGCCTGTTCTACCGCCTGGCCATGATCGGTGGCCAGGGCGGCTTGGTCTACCTGGCCGGCAGCTTGCACGACTTCACCGGCCACGCGGCCACGGCCTGGGCCTGGGTGTTCGGCGGCCTGGCTGTGGCCTATGTGGCGCTGGGCGCGTACCACGCCTGGGTGCTACCGCGCCCGGCGGCCGACCAGGTGGCGTTGCCGGGCCTGCGCTTCGGTGCCGACTTTGTGCATGTCTTCGCCACCTTCTTTGCCCAGCCAGGCATAGCGCGCATCCTGGCCTTCTTGTTGTTGACGCGCTTGGCCGAAGCGCAGGCGCTCAAGTTGGTGACGCCGTTCTTGCTCGACCCCACCGAGCTGGGCGGCCTGGGGCTGAAGACGCAGGACGTGGGCCTGGCCTATGGCAGCGTGGGCATCGCCGCCTTGACGTTGGGCGGCCTGCTCGGCGGCTGGGTGATATCACTTGCCGGCTTGAAACGCATGTTATGGCCCATGATCATCTGCATGCACCTGCCCAACCTGGTGTTCGTGGCGCTGGCCTTTTGGCAACCCGCCAGCTTGTGGTGGGTGAGCGCCGGCCTGGCGATCGAGCAGTTCGGCTACGGCTTCGGCTTCACCGCCTACTTGGTGTTCATGCTGATGGTGGCGCAAACCGGGGCTCAAACGCCCGGGCCTGCGGCGGCGCCCAATGTGCACCAGGCCACTTACCAGACTGCCCACTACGCGCTGTGCACCGGCTTCATGGCCCTGGGCATGATGCTGCCCGGCATGGCCGCGGGCTGGCTGCAAGAGCGGCTGGGTTACGAGGGCTTCTTCATCTGGGTCTGCATCGCCACGCTGCCGTCGTTCGTGGCCACGGCGCTGGTGCGCATCGAGCCGGGGTTCGGCAAGAAGGTGGCCATTGATCGCGCAGCGCGCGCTACAGCGGCATGACCAGGCTGTCACCCATGAACAACGAATCACGAAACTGGATTTCCTTCGGCCCCATCTCTTTGATGGCCCACAGCTCCAGCGCCTGGCCCGACATCGGCTTGGCGAACAGGTAACCCTGTACCTGGTCCACGCCCAGGCGGCGCAGCACCTGGTACTGCGCATCGGTCTCCACGCCTTCGGCCACCACCTGCAAGTTCAGGCTCTTGGCCAGGTTCACCACATGGGCCACCACCTGGCGTGCGTCTTCGCTGCTTGCCAGGTCGAGCACGAAGCTGCGGTCGATCTTCAACTCGCTGGCCGGCAGCTTGCGCAGCGTGCCCAGGCTGGAGTAACCCGAGCCGAAGTCGTCGATCGACAGGTGCACGCCCAGGCTGGAGAGTTGCTCGAAGGTGCGCGCGATGTCGGGCGTGTTCTCCAGCGCCACCGACTCAGTGATCTCACACGTTAGCAAGTGCGGCTGGATGGTGTGGCGCTGCAAGGCTGCGGCGATCTTGGCCACCAGTTGCGCCTGGTTGAGCTGGTGCACCGACAGGTTCACCGCCACGCGCATGCGCAAGCCGCAGTCGCGCCAGGCGCCGGCCTGGCGGCAGGCTTCGTCGATGACCCAATCGCCCAGCGCATTGATCAGGCCGTAGCGTTCGGCCACCGGCACAAAAAGCACCGGGCTGACCATGCCGCGCTGCGGGTGGTTCCAGCGCATCAAGGCTTCCACGCCGGTGATTTGCCCGCTGGGTGCGTGAATCTTGGGCTGGTACACGAGCTGCAACTCGCTGCGCGCCAGGGCCCCGCGCAGGTCGCGCAGCAGTTCGCCTTGCTCACGCGCGCGTTCCACGTTGCGCGCATCGAAGAAGGAATACGACGCGCCGCCCAGCCGCTTGGCCGCACGCATGGCCACATTGGCGTGCGACATCAGATTCGCCACGCTGCCGTGCTCGGGGTACAGGGCGATGCCGATCGAGCAGCTCACGCTGGCGCGCAG
>JANOXU010000115.1:0-12655 GCA_031418595.1 Burkholderiales bacterium | reverse complement strand
ATGTACCAGGCACGGAGAGTTCATGGCACAAGCAACCCCCTACAGCTACACCGAGCGCAAGCGCATTCGCAAGAGCTTCGGCAAACGCGAAAGCGTCTTGAAGGTTCCCTATCTGCTGACGATGCAGCGCGAAAGCTACGTTGCGTTCTTGCAGAAGGAAATCGCACCGGCCAAGCGCAAGCCAGAGGGCTTGCAGGCCGCATTCATTGCAGCGTTTCCGATCACCTCGCACAACGGCTTCGTGGAGATGAAGTTCCTCGAATACAACATGGCCCGCCCGGCCTTCGATGAGCGCGAGTGCCAGCAGCGTGGTCTGACCTTCGCCGCCGCCGTGCGCGCCAAGTTGCAAATGATCATCTACGACCGCGAGAGCCACCCGGCCAAGGCGGTGAAAGAGATCAAGGAGCAAGAGGTCTACATGGGCGAAGTGCCGCTAATGACCGACTACGGCTCCTTCATCATCAACGGCACCGAGCGTGTCATCGTCAGCCAGTTGCACCGCAGCCCCGGCGTGTTCTTCGAGCACGACAAGGGCAAGACGCACAGCAGCGGCAAGCTGCTGTTCAGCGCGCGCATCATCCCCTACCGCGGCTCGTGGCTCGACTTCGAATTCGACCCGAAAGACATCTTGTACTTCCGCGTTGACCGGCGCCGCAAGATGCCGGTCACGATCCTGCTCAAGGCCATCGGCCTGAACCCCGAGGCCATCCTCGCGCACTTCTTCGTCAACGACAGTTTCCGCCTGCTCGACGCCGGCGCGATGCTCGAATTCGTGCCCGAACGCCTGCGCGGTGAAGTGGCGCGCTTTGACATCACTGACAAAGAAGGCAAGGTCATCGTCGAGAAAGACAAGCGCATCACCGCGCGCCATGTCAAGCTGCTCGACCAGGCCGGCACCACGCACATCACCGTTCCAGAAGACTTTCTGGTCGGCCGCATCGTGTCCAAGAACCTGATCGATGCCGACACTGGCGAGATCATGGCCAAGGCCAATGAAGAGATCACCGAAGCCTTGCTGAAGAAGCTGCGCCTGGCCGGCGTGAAAGACGTGCCCTGCCTGTTCACGAACGAGTTGAACCAGGGCGCCTACATCAGCCAGACCCTGGCTGCTGACGAAACGGCCGACCAGTTGGCTGCCCGCGTGGCCATCTACCGCATGATGCGCCCCGGCGAACCGCCCACCGAAGATGCCGTGGAAGCGCTTTTCGCGCGCCTGTTCTACAACCCCGATACCTACGACCTGAGCCGCGTGGGCCGCATGAAGTTCAACGCCCGCGTGGGCCGCGACGTGCCCGAAGGCTCGATGACGCTGAGCAACGAGGACATCCTCGACGTGGTGAAGATCCTGGTCGATCTGCGCAACGGCAACGGCGAGGTTGACGACATCGACCACCTGGGCAACCGGCGCGTGCGCTGCGTCGGCGAGCTGGCTGAAAACCAGTACCGCTCGGGCCTGGCGCGCATTGAGAAGGCGGTTAAGGAACGTCTCGGCCAGGCCGAGACCGAAGCCCTGATGCCGCACGACCTGATCAACTCCAAGCCGATTTCCGCGGCCTTGAAGGAGTTCTTCGGCGCCAGCCAGTTGAGCCAGTTCATGGACCAAACCAACCCGCTGAGCGAGATCACGCACAAGCGGCGCGTCTCGGCCCTCGGCCCGGGTGGTCTGACGCGCGAACGCGCCGGCTTCGAGGTGCGCGACGTGCACCCCACCCACTACGGCCGGGTGTGCCCGATCGAAACGCCTGAAGGCCCGAACATCGGCCTGATCAACTCGCTGGCGCTGTTCGCGCAGCTCAACGAGTACGGCTTTCTTGAAACGCCTTACCGGCGCGTGGGCGGCGGCAAGGTCACCAACCAGATTGACTACCTGTCGGCCATCGAAGAAGGCAAGTACGTCATTGCCCAGGCCAATGCCTCGCTCGACAAAGACGGCAAGCTGGTTGATGAACTGGTGAGTGCGCGGGAATCGGGCGAATCGGTGCTGGTCAGCCCCGAGCGTGTGCAGTACATGGACGTGGCGCCGGCGCAGATCGTTTCCGTGGCCGCTTCGCTGGTGCCCTTCCTGGAGCACGACGACGCCAACCGTGCGCTGATGGGCGCCAACATGCAGCGCCAGGCCGTGCCCGTTCTGCGCCCCGAAAAGGCCTTGGTCGGCACGGGTGTGGAGCGCGTGGCCGCGGTCGACTCCGGCACCGTGGTCACGGCGAAGCGCGGCGGCAAGGTCGATTACATCGACAGCAACCGCATCGTGATTCGCGTCAACGACACGGAAACGGTGGCCGGTGAAGTGGGTGTGGACATCTACAACCTCATCAAGTACCAGCGCTCCAACCAGAACACCAACATCCACCAGCGCCCAATCGTCAAGCGCGGCGACGTGGTGGCGGCGGGCGACGTGGTGGCCGACGGTGCATCCACCGATCTGGGCGAACTCGCCCTGGGCCAGAACATGCTCGTGGCCTTCATGCCCTGGAACGGCTACAACTTCGAAGACTCCATCCTGATCAGCGAGCGCGTGGTGGCCGAAGACCGCTACACCTCGATCCACATCGAAGAGCTGGTGGTGATGGCCCGCGACACCAAGCTGGGCAGCGAAGAAATCACGCGCGACATTCCTAACCTTTCAGAACAGCAGCTCGCGCGGCTCGATGAAAGCGGCATCGTCTATGTGGGTGCCGAGGTCACCCCTGGTGACGTGCTGGTGGGCAAGGTCACGCCCAAGGGTGAAACCACGCTCACGCCTGAAGAAAAGCTGTTGCGCGCCATCTTCGGCGAGAAGGCTTCCGACGTGAAAGACACGTCGCTGCGGGTTGACCAAGGCACCAACGGCACGGTGATCGACGTGCAGGTCTTCACCCGCGAAGGCATCGTGCGCGACAAGCGCGCGCAGCAGATCATTGACGACGAACTGAAGCGCTTCCGCCTAGACCTGAACGACCAGTTGCGCATCGTGGAAGCTGATGCTTTCGACCGCATCGAAAAACTGCTGATGGGCAAGCCCGCCAACGGTGGCCCGAACAAGTTGGTCAAGGGCGCGGTGATCGACAAGGCTTATCTCGAGTCGGTGGACAAGTATCACTGGTTCGACATCCGCCCGGCCGATGACGACGTGGCCAACCAGTTGGAGAGCATCAAGAACTCCAACGAGCAAACGCGCCGCGCGTTTGACGTGGCGTTTGAAGAAAAGCGCAAGAAGCTCACGCAGGGCGATGAGCTGCCCGCGGGCGTGCTGAAGATGGTGAAGGTGTACCTGGCTGTGAAGCGTCGCCTGCAACCGGGTGACAAGATGGCCGGGCGGCATGGCAACAAGGGCGTGGTCAGCAAGATCGTGCCGGTTGAAGACATGCCCTACATGGCCGACGGCACGCCGGCCGACATCGTGCTCAACCCGCTGGGCGTGCCTTCGCGCATGAACGTGGGCCAGGTGCTCGAGGTGCATTTGGGCTGGGCCGGCAAGGGCATCGGCCAGCGCATCGGCACCATGCTGCAAGCGCATTCGCGTGTGGCCGAGCTGCGCAAGTTCTTTGACGAGCTGTACAACAAGTCGGGCAAGACCGAGCGCTTCGACAGCATGACCGATGACCAGATCGTCGAGATGGCCGGCAACCTGAAGAACGGCGTGCCCTTTGCGACACCGGTGTTTGACGGCGCCACGGAAGAAGAAATCCGCGGCATGCTGAAACTGGCCTTCCCCGAAGACATTGCCCGCGTCAAGGGCCTGACCAGCACCCGCACCCAGGCCACCTTGCACGACGGCCGCAGCGGCGAGGCGTTTGAACGCCCCGTCACCGTGGGCTACATGCATGTGCTGAAGCTGCACCACCTGGTCGACGACAAGATGCACGCGCGCTCCACCGGTCCGTACAGCTTGGTGACCCAGCAGCCCTTGGGCGGCAAGGCGCAGTTCGGCGGCCAGCGCTTCGGCGAGATGGAGGTCTGGGCACTGGAAGCCTATGGCGCTTCGTACATCTTGCAGGAAATGCTGACCGTGAAGTCCGACGACGTGAACGGCCGCACCAAGGTGTACGAGTCAATCGTTAAGGGCGAACACGCCATTGAAGCCGGCATGCCGGAATCGTTCAATGTTCTTGTCAAGGAAATTCGTTCCTTGGGCATCGACATTGAACTTGAGCGCAATTAAAGGAGAAAAGCATGAAGGGACTACTCGACCTTTTCAAGCAGTTCACCCCCGACGAACATTTCGATGCGATCCGCATCGGCCTGGCCTCGCCGGAAAAAATCCGCAGCTGGTCTTTCGGCGAAGTGAAGAAGCCCGAGACCATCAACTACCGCACCTTCAAGCCTGAACGCGATGGCCTGTTTTGCGCCAAGATTTTTGGCCCCATCAAAGACTATGAATGCCTGTGCGGCAAGTACAAGCGCCTGAAGCACCGCGGCGTCATTTGCGAAAAGTGCGGCGTTGAAGTCACGCAAACCAAGGTGCGGCGCGACCGCATGGGTCACATCGACCTGGCCGCGCCCTGCGCGCACATCTGGTTCCTGAAGAGCCTGCCTTCACGCCTGGGCATGGTGCTCGACATGACGCTGCGCGACATCGAGCGCGTGCTGTACTTCGAGGCTTACGTGGTGGTCGACCCCGGCATGACGCCGCTGAAGAAGTTCAGCATCATGACGGAAGACGATTTCGAGGCCAAGCGCACCGAGTTCGGCGACGAGTTCGTGGCGCTGATGGGTGCCGAGGGCATCAAGAAGCTGCTCGAAGAAATGGACCTGGACGTTGAGATCGAGAAGATCCGCAACGACGCCACCGGCTCCGAGCTGAAGATGAAGAAGAACTCCAAGCGCCTGAAGGTGATGGAAGCCTTCAAGCGCTCGGGCATCAAGCCGCACTGGATGGTGCTGCAAGTGCTGCCGGTGCTGCCGCCTGACTTGCGCCCCCTGGTGCCGCTGGACGGTGGCCGCTTTGCCACCAGCGACCTGAACGACCTGTACCGCCGCGTCATCAACCGCAACAACCGCCTGGCGCGCTTGCTGGAGTTGAAGGCGCCGGAAATCATCGTGCGCAACGAAAAGCGCATGTTGCAAGAAGCGGTGGATTCGTTGCTCGACAACGGCCGCCGCGGCAAGGCCATGACGGGCGCGAACAAGCGTGCGCTCAAGAGCCTGGCCGACATGATCAAGGGCAAGAGCGGCCGCTTCCGCCAGAACTTGCTGGGCAAGCGCGTCGACTACTCGGGCCGTTCCGTCATCGTCGTGGGCCCCACGCTCAAGCTACACCAGTGCGGCTTGCCGAAGTTGATGGCGCTCGAATTGTTCAAGCCCTTCATCTTCTCGCGCCTGGAAGCCATGGGCATTGCCACCACCATCAAGGCGGCGAAGAAGGAAGTCGAATCCGGCACGCCGGTGGTCTGGGACATTCTTGAAGAAGTCATCAAGGAGCACCCGGTTCTGTTGAACCGCGCGCCCACGCTGCACCGCCTGGGCATTCAGGCCTTCGAGCCGGTGTTGATTGAAGGCAAGGCGATTCAGCTGCACCCGCTGGTTTGCGCCGCCTTCAACGCCGACTTCGACGGCGACCAGATGGCCGTACACATCCCGCTGAGCATTGAAGCCCAGATGGAAGCCCGCACGCTGATGCTGGCCACCAACAACGTGCTGTTCCCGGCCAACGGCGAACCGTCGATCGTGCCGTCGCAAGACGTGGTGCTGGGCCTGTACTACGCCACACGCGAGCGCATCAACGCGCGCGGCGAGGGCATGGTGTTCAGTGATCTGACGGAGCTGCAGCGTGCGCTGGACAACCACGCCGTGGAAATCACCGCGCGCATCAGCGTGCGCCTGACCGAGCACGTGAAGAACGCCGCTGGCGAATTCGAGCCCGTCACCACCCTGGTGGCCACCACCGTGGGCCGCGCCTTGCTGAGCCAGATCCTGCCCAAGGGCCTGCCGTTCATCAACATCAACAAGGCGTTGAAGAAGAAGGAAATCTCGCGTTTGATCAACGTGAGCTTCCGCCGCTGCGGCCTGAAGGAAACTGTGGTCTTTGCCGACAAACTGCTGCAAAGCGGCTTCCGGCTGGCCACGCGCGCAGGCATCTCGATCGCCATCGACGACATGCTGGTGCCCAAAGAAAAGCCCGGCCTGATCGAGCGCGCCGAGAAGGAAGTGAAGGAAATCGAGCAGCAGTACGTCTCGGGCCTGGTCACCGCCGGCGAGCGCTACAACAAGGTGGTCGACATCTGGGGCAAGACCGGCGACGAAGTCGGCAAGGTCATGATGAACCAGCTCTCCAAAGAGAAGGTGCTCGACCGCCACGGCAAGATGGTGGAGCAAGAGTCGTTCAACTCCATCTACATGATGGCCGACTCGGGCGCGCGCGGCAGTGCGGCGCAGATTCGCCAGCTCGCCGGCATGCGCGGCCTGATGGCCAAGCCTGACGGCTCCATCATCGAAACCCCCATCACGGCCAACTTCCGTGAAGGCCTGAACGTGTTGCAGTACTTCATCTCCACCCACGGCGCCCGCAAGGGCTTGGCGGACACGGCGTTGAAGACAGCCAACTCAGGCTACCTGACGCGCCGCCTGGTCGATGTGACGCAAGACCTGGTGGTCATCGAAGACGACTGCAAGACGCAAAACGGCATCGCCATGCGCGCGCTGGTCGAAGGCGGTGAAGTCATTGAATCGCTGCGCGACCGCATCCTGGGCCGTGTCACCGCCATAGAGGTGCTGCACCCCGAGACACAGACGGTGCTGCTCGCAGGCAGCCAGATGCTCGATGAAGACGCGCTCGACCTGCTCGAAGCCGCGGGTGCTGACGAAGTGAAGGTGCGCACGCCGTTGACCTGCGCCACGCGCTTCGGCCTGTGCGCGCACTGCTACGGGCGCGACCTGGGTCGTGGCGGGTTGGTGAACGTGGGCGAAGCGGTGGGTGTGATCGCTGCGCAGTCGATCGGTGAGCCGGGCACGCAGTTGACGATGCGCACCTTCCACATCGGTGGTGCGGCCTCGCGTGCGGCCGTGGCCAACAGCGTGGAGGCCAAGAGCGACGGCATCATCGGCTTCAACCCGACGATGCGTTACGTGACGAACGGCAAGGGCGAGCTGGTGGTGATTTCGCGTTCCGGTGAAATCATCATTGCCGACCAGCACGGCCGCGAGCGCGAGCGCCACAAGGTGCCGTACGGCGCCACGCTGAACATCCGTTCTGACCAATCCCTGAAAGCCGGCACCGTGCTGGCCAACTGGGATCCGCTGACCCGCCCCATCATCACCGAATTCGCCGGCAAGGCGAAGTTCGAGAACGTGGAAGAGGGCGTCACCGTGGCCAAGCAATTGGACGAAGTGACGGGCCTGTCTACGCTGGTGGTGATCGACCCGAAGCGCCGCGGCGCGGCCAAGGTGATCCGGCCGCAGGTCAAACTGCTGGATGCAGCGGGCAGCGAAGTGAAGATCCCCGGCACCGACCACTCGGTGACCATCGGCTTCCCGGTGGGCTCGCTGGTGCAAGTGCGCGATGGGCAAGACCTGGCCCCTGGCGAAGTGCTGGCGCGCATTCCGGTCGAAGGCCAGAAAACGCGCGACATCACGGGCGGCCTGCCGCGCGTGGCCGAGTTGTTCGAAGCCCGCAGCCCGAAAGACAAGGGCACGCTGGCCGAGATCACCGGCACGGTGTCGTTCGGCAAAGAAACCAAGGGCAAGGTGCGCTTGCAGATCACCGACCCTGATGCCAAGGTCTACGAAGAGCTGGTGCCCAAGGAGAAGAACATCCTGGTGCACGAAGGCCAGGTGGTCAACCGCGGTGAACTCATCGTTGACGGCTCGGCCGAGCCGCAGGACATCTTGCGCCTGCTGGGTGTGGAAGAGCTGGCGCGCTACATCGTCGATGAAGTGCAGGACGTCTACCGCCTGCAGGGCGTGAAGATCAACGACAAGCACATCGAGGTGATCGTGCGCCAGATGCTGCGCCGGGTGCAGATCGTCAATTCGGGCGATTCAACCTACATCCCCGGCGAGCAGGTTGAGCGTTCGGAATTGCTCGACACCAACGACCGCCTGCGCGGCGAAGGCAAGACCATTGCCAGCCATGCTGACGTGTTGTTGGGCATCACCAAGGCTTCGCTGTCGACTGACTCGTTCATCTCGGCAGCGTCGTTCCAGGAGACCACGCGGGTGCTGACTGAAGCCGCCATCATGGGCAAGCGCGACGAGCTGCGTGGCTTGAAGGAAAACGTCATCGTCGGCCGACTCATTCCTGCTGGCACGGGCATGGCCTTCCACATCGCGCGCAAGGCCAAGGAAGCCATGGACGACACCGAGCGCAAGGCCATCGCGTTGCAAGAGGCCGAAGAGCTGGCTGCGGCGCAAATGGCGGCGGTGGATGCCGAGCACGCGCTGCCGGCAGTGGGCAGCGCCGACTGATCTTGCGCACACTTCAGCATCACGACAAAGCGGCTTCGGCCGCTTTGTTTTTTGGTGCTGCGCGGTCGCCCTACAGCGGCTCTGCGGTGGGCACCCACAGCGCAGCAAACTGCCTGGGCGTGAGGATGACCAGCCCGTGGGTTGCTCTGGCGCGCCGTGCCAGGCGCAGCAAGGCCTTGTCGTGGGTGAGCAGCCAGCGGCAGCGGTGCTCGAGCGCAAAGTCGATGAAGACTTGGTCATCAACGTCGGTGCAGCGCAATCCCGGGCCCGCGCTTGTGCAGGGGTCGGGGCGTGTTTGCGCGGCGCTGTCCCAGGCCGCCAGCAGCGCCTGCGCATCCGCGCCGCGCAGTGCGGCAATGTCATCACGCCGCACCACGTGCGCGTATTCCGCGCGCATGGCCGGGCAGGCGAGCCACTGCACCTGGCGCGTCAGGATCGCCTGGGCAATGGCCTGCGAGCCAGGGTCGTTGAAGTGCAGCCAGTCCAACGCTGCATTGGTGTCCAACACCACGGCTTGCGTTTGCCAGAGGGTGCGCTCTTGTGGTGGTTTCATTTGCGCCATACAATGCTCGGCTTTTCGGCAGAAAGTTGCCGCGCTCTTTGTCGAGCAGTCCGCCAGCGTTGTTTGCAGTGGTGTCTGATGAGGTGTCTGGGTGCGGCAATGCGCGCCGCCGGTCACCGCAGGGGCCACTGAAGCGCCGGCCTCGGACCTGCCTGCAGTGCAGTGCTCGGCAAAGTCCACTGAAAACCCCTACGGCCCCCGGCATTGTGCGGTGGCCGCGCAGCATTCAACGTAACACGCACCCCACCTATGCCAACCATCAACCAGCTCGTGCGCCAGGGCCGCCAGGTCGAAGCGGTCAAGAGCAAGTCCCCGGCCATGCAGAACAGCCCGCAGCGCCGCGGCGTGTGCACCCGGGTCTACACCACCACGCCCAAGAAGCCCAATTCGGCGCTGCGCAAGGTGGCCAAGGTGCGTTTGACCAACGGCTTCGAAATCATCTCCTACATCGGCGGTGAAGGGCACAACCTGCAAGAGCACAGCGTGGTGCTGGTGCGTGGCGGCCGCGTGAAAGACTTGCCCGGTGTGCGTTACCACATCGTGCGTGGTTCGCTCGACTTGCAAGGCGTGAAAGACCGCAAGCAGTCGCGCTCGAAGTACGGCGCCAAGCGCCCCAAGAAGGCCTAACCCGCCGGCACACTCATCGCGGTTCTGCTGGGCGTTCACAGCCCAGCGGGCCGCTCATTGCGGCAGCCTGAAACAGGTCTGCCGAGTAAGTGAAAGGCCGGCCGCTGGCCAGTGTCCTTTCGCGGCAACAGCGCCTTCAGCGCGCTGACGCCAACTGAAGCTTAAGAAGGAAGGTAAACATGCCCCGTCGTCGCGAAGTACCCAAACGCGAAATACTGCCCGACCCGAAGTACGGCTCGGTTGATCTGTCCAAGTTCATGAACGTGATCATGGAAGGTGGCAAGAAGGCCATCGCCGAGCGCATCATTTATGGCGCACTCGAACAGATCGAAAAGAAGGCCAGCAAAGATCCGCTGGAAGTCTTTGTGGTCGCGCTGAACAACATCAAGCCCATGGTTGAAGTGAAGTCGCGCCGCGTTGGCGGTGCGAACTACCAGGTGCCGGTGGAAGTGAGGCCGGTGCGCCGAGTAGCCTTGGCCATGCGATGGTTGAAGGAATCGGCGCGCAAGCGCGGTGAGAAGTCGATGTCGCAACGCCTGGCCAACGAGCTGCTCGAAGCCAGCGAAGGGCGCGGCGGCGCCATGAAGAAGCGCGACGAAGTCCACCGCATGGCCGAGGCGAACAAAGCCTTCTCGCACTTCCGCTTCTAAACCTCGCTTTCAAGCCGCCAGTACGGGTTGTCACCAACCCGAGGCGGCTCCTGTCTTTGGAGTTTCACCATGGCCCGCAAAACCCCCATCGAGCGTTACCGCAACATCGGTATCTCTGCGCACATCGATGCCGGCAAGACCACTACCACCGAACGCATCCTGTTCTACACCGGTGTGAACCACAAGATCGGTGAGGTGCACGACGGTGCGGCCACCATGGACTGGATGGAGCAGGAACAAGAGCGCGGCATCACCATCACATCTGCCGCCACCACGTGTTTCTGGAAGGGCATGGACTTGTCCTACCCCGAGCACCGCATCAACATCATCGACACCCCGGGCCACGTCGACTTCACCATTGAAGTCGAGCGTTCGATGCGCGTGCTCGACGGTGCTTGCATGGTGTACTGCGCCGTGGGCGGCGTGCAGCCGCAAAGCGAAACCGTCTGGCGCCAGGCCAACAAGTACAAGGTGCCGCGCCTGGCCTTCGTCAACAAGATGGACCGCACCGGTGCCAATTTCTTCAAGGTCTACGACCAGATGAAGGTGCGCCTGAAGGCCAACCCGGTCCCCATCGTGGTGCCCATCGGCGCCGAAGAAAACTTCACTGGCGTGATCGACCTCATCAAGATGAAAGCCATCATCTGGGACGAGGCCTCGCAGGGCATGAAGTTCGAATTCCGCCCGATCCCCGATGAGTTGCTGGCCGATGCCCAGAAGTGGCGCGAGAACATGGTCGAGGCCGCGGCCGAAGCCAGCGAAGAGCTGATGAACAAGTACCTCGAATCGGGCGAGTTGACTGAAGACGAGATCAAGCTGGGCATCCGCACGCGCACCATCGCCGCTGAAATTCAACCCATGTTCTGTGGCTCGGCTTTCAAGAACAAGGGCGTGCAGCGCATGCTCGATGGTGTGGTCGATTTCATGCCCTCGCCGGCCGACATTCCCCCGGTGCCGGGTACTGACGACGACGACAAGCCTGTCGTTCGTCATCGCACCGACGAAGAAAAATTCTCGGCGCTGGCCTTCAAGTTGATGACCGACCCCTATGTGGGCCAACTGACGTTTGTGCGCGTCTACTCGGGCGTGTTGAAGTCGGGCGACTCGGTCTTCAACCCGATCCGCGGCAAGAAGGAGCGCATTGGTCGCATCTTGCAGATGCACGCCAACCAGCGCGAAGAGATCAAGGAAATTTTGGCCGGTGACATTGCCGCTTGCGTGGGCTTGAAAGACGTTACCACGGGCGAAACCCTGTGCGACCCCACGTCGATCATCACGCTGGAAAAGATGGTCTTCCCCGAGCCCGTGATCTCGCAGGCGGTGGAACCCAAGACCAAGGCCGACCAAGAAAAGATGGGCGTGGCCCTGGGCCGTTTGGCGCAGGAAGACCCGTCGTTCCGCGTCAAGACCGACGAAGAGAGTGGCCAGACCATCATCTCGGGCATGGGCGAGCTGCACTTTGAAATCATCGTCGACCGCATGAAGCGTGAGTTCGGCGTTGAAGCCAACGTGGGCAAGCCGCAGGTGGCTTACCGCGAAACCATCCGCAAGATGGTTGACGATGTCGAAGGCAAGTTCGTGCGCCAGTCCGGCGGCAAGGGCCAGTACGGCCACGTCGTGCTCAAGATCGAGCCGCAAGAGCCCGGCAAGGGCTTCGAGTTCGTTGACGCCATCAAGGGCGGCGTGGTGCCGCGCGAGTTCATTCCCGCTGTGGAAAAAGGCCTGCGCGAAACTCTGCCCAACGGTGTGCTCGCCGGCTACCCGATGGTCGACTTGAAGGTCACGTTAACGTTTGGTTCGTATCACGAAGTGGATTCGAACGAAAACGCCTTCAAGATGGCGGCCTCGATCGGCTTCAAGGACGGCTGCCGCAAGGCCAGCCCCGTGATCCTGGAGCCGATGATGGCGGTGGAAGTTGAAACGCCCGAGGACTATGCTGGCTCGGTGATGGGCGACTTGTCGTCACGCCGCGGCATGGTGCAGGGCATGGACGACATGCCCGGCGGCGGCAAGGTCATCAAGGCCGAAGTCCCATTGAGCGAAATGTTTGGCTACTCGACCACGCTGCGCTCCATGTCACAGGGCCGCGCCACGTACACCATGGAATTCAAGCACTACGCCGAGGCGCCCAAGAATGTGGCTGACGCCATCGTTACCGCGCGCGCAAAGTAAAAGTCAATTCAAGCCGGTCTGCACCGCCGTTGCGCCCACTGCCCGTGGTGTGCGAACAAACGCAGTGTTGCAAACCTTAAACCAACTCGCGGGCAACGCTCTTTAGACCAGGAGAAAACAAATGGCAAAAAGTAAATTCGATCGCAGCAAGCCGCACGTGAACGTGGGCACGATTGGGCACGTGGACCATGGCAAGACCACCTTGACGGCGGCATTGACCTCGGTGCTGGCGGCCAAGTTTGGTGGTGAAGTCAAGGCGTAC
>JANOXU010000114.1:0-82699 GCA_031418595.1 Burkholderiales bacterium | reverse complement strand
ACTTCGAGGGCGAAACCCATTCAGCGTTTCGCCTGGTTCGCGCCATCAAGAACCGCTTCGGCGCCATCAACGAGATCGGCGTGTTCGCGATGACCGAACGCGGCCTCAAGGGCGTGGCCAACCCGAGTGCCATCTTCCTGTCCACCCACAGCCAGCCGGTGCCGGGCACCTGCGTGCTGGTCACACTCGAAGGCACACGCCCGCTGCTGGTGGAGGTGCAGGCCCTGGTGGACAACGGCGGGCCCAACCCGCGGCGCCTGAGCGTCGGCCTGGAGCGCGACCGCCTGGCCATGCTGCTGGCCGTGCTGCACCGCCACGCCGGGGTGTCGTGCATGGACCAGGACGTGTTCGTGAATGCCGTGGGCGGCGTGCGCATCACCGAGCCGGCGGCGGATTTGGCGGTGATGCTGGCCATTCAGGGGTCGCTGCGCGGCAAGGCCTTGCCGCAGGGATTTTTCGCCTTTGGTGAAGTGGGCCTGGCGGGTGAAATTCGCCCCGCGCCGCGCGGGCAGGAACGCTTGAAGGAAGCTGCCAAACTGGGCTTCAGCCACGCCGTGGTGCCCAAAGCGAACGCCCCGCGCAAGCCAATCGAGGGCTTGACGCTGCATGTGGTGGACCGCGTGGAAGACGCGATGGTGGCGGTGCGTGAGCTGCACTGAGCCGACATTCTTTGGGCAGACAAACGCTGCGCTAACGCAAATGCCCCGCCAGGCCCTGTTCGCAACGCACCAGCTTGCGCGAGCGCGCATCGGCCAGGATCTGACCGTTGTCTTTCAGGTGCTGACGCGACGTGGGCGGGTGATCCAGATGAAATTGCAGCGCCCGCCCGATGACCAATTTCTTGCGCCGGCCGCTGTTGTGCAGCCGCACGGTGACTTCCCAGTCCTCGCTGCCCCAGCCCACGAAGGCTTCATTGAAGCCGTTCACCTCAACCAGGTCGGCGCGCCACATCGCCATGTTGCTGCCCAGTGCGCGCGCCCGGTGCGGGCCCAGGCGCTGGCGCCACACCAGCGGCAGCGGCCAGCGCAGGCCGTACACGCTGCGCCACAGCCAGCCGCGGCGCCACAGCGCCAGGCCATTCACGTCACCCGGCTGCACGAGCGCGGAGAAGGCTTCTTTGATTTGCGCGCGCTTGCCCTGAACCCAGAAACCGGGCTCGGCCAGGCGTTCATGATCCGCCACGAATTCGCGGTGCGGCAGGCAATCACCATCTGTGAGGATGAGGTAGTCCGCCGTGCTGGCAGCGATGCCCATGTTCAAGATGCGGCTGCGCCGGTAGCCGGCGTTTTCTTGCCAGACGTGGCGCACAACAAAGTGCCCGGCAGCGGCCCAGCGCTGCACCACGGCGCGCGTGCGCTCATCAGAGCCGTCGTCGGCCACCACCACTTCGTCGGGCAGGCGCGCTTGCAGTGCGTAACCCTGCAGCACGCGGTCGAGCACATCGGGAGTTTGGTAGGTCGTCATGACCACGGCTATTCGCATCGGCGTCGGGCTCTCACACTGGCATGCATGCTGGTCAATCCTGTGCCGATGAAGGCAGCGTTTGCGCAATGATGCCGGCACACAAGAGGAGAACAGGTTGAGTGCTATTTTGGGCTGGTCATTGGCTTTGACAGCATTTGCCGTGGGCGGCTACCTCTACGGCTGGCGCGGCGTCGCGATGGCATTGACCATGGTGGTGTTTTGGCTGTTGCTGCAATTCAGCCGCAGCCTGCGTGTGTTGCGCCGCGCCGGTGCCAACCCGGTGGGCCATGTGCCCAGTGCCGTGATGCTGGGCACCCAACTGAGCGTGGGCATGACGCTGATGCAGGTTGTCAACCTGACGGCCAGCCTGGGGCAAAAGCTGGCCGAGGCGCCAGAAACCTGGGGCTGGGAAGACCCGGGCGGGGCGAAGGCAGAACTGGTGTTTGATGCGGCGAAGCTGGCGCACTGGAGCGTGACCCGCCCTGATAGCCTCGACTGAGCAACTGAGAGGCAGGCAACAAAAAGCCCCGCCGAAGCGGGGCTTGTCGAATCAACTCAGGAGCGTCGCGGATCAGGCCTTGCGGCGACGAGCCATGAAGCCCACCGCAGCCAAACCGGCCAGCATGAGGGCATAGGTCTCGGGCTCGGGGATGCCCGGCACCACGCCACCACTACCTGTGGAGTACAGCCAGATGTTGGACGAACCGCCCGGGTTCTGGGCCAGGAAGTTGTAGGTGCCGTCCCAGGTGGCCGAGTTGATCTGCACGCCATAGATGCCGGTCTGACCGCCACCCGCGCCACCACCCCAATGGATGCCGATGACCGTGAAGCCGTTCTCAACGATGCCAGCGAAGGAAGCGCTGGCAGCGCCGTTCAAGGGCGAAATGATCTGCGCGGCCGGCTGCGGGCTGACGCTGCCAAGGGGAATCGACACACCGAAGAGTACGCCGTAGGCGGAGTTGATGTTGGCTTCAACGAAGTCGGTGCCGGGGGAATTGTTGAGGACATTGCCTTCGTAGTAACCGAGGCAGTTCTGCACGGTCAAGCCAACTTCGTTGCTGACAGCGAACGGAACGCAGGATTGGGCCTGTGCCGACACCGACATCAGCGCCATCGTTGCGGCGGCTGCCGCGGCCTTGAATACAACTTTCATCGGTTCACTCCTTGTGGATAAATGGGTAGGGGGCAGGCTGATCATGGTTTCCACTGCCTTACGCAGATTGTCACAACTGGCACCTTCCATCACAAGCGTGAGCTACCCCCTGTTCACGGGGCGTCTTTGTGACCAAAGGTAGGCCTCTTAGAATCCACCTCCCCTCTTTGTAAAACCCCTGTTGGGAGAGCATTTTATGTCGATGTCCGACCGCGACGGAAAGATCTGGATGGACGGCCAACTGGTCGATTGGCGTGACGCCAAAATACATGTGCTCAGCCACACGCTGCATTACGGCTGCGGAGCTTTTGAGGGAGTGCGTGCTTACAACACCGTAAACGGCACGGCCATTTTCCGGCTGCAGGAGCACACCGAGCGGCTTTTCAACAGCGCCAAGATCCTGCGCATGAAAATCCCTTTCACCCCGGCCGAGGTGATGGCCGCGCAATGTGAAGTGGTGCGGGTGAACAAGCTGGAAAGCTGCTACTTGCGCCCCTTGACCTGGATCGGCGACGAAAAGCTCGGCGTCAGCCCCAAGGGCAACACCATCCATTTGATGATCGCTGCCTGGCCCTGGGGCGCCTACCTGGGCGAAGAAGGCCTGAAGCGCGGCATCCGGGTCAAGACCAGCAGCTACACCCGTCACCACGTGAACATCACGATGACGCAGGCCAAGGCGGTGAGCAACTACACCAATTCGATCCTGGCCAACATGGAAGCCACCGAAGACGGCTACGACGAAGCCTTGCTGCTCGATGCCAGCGGCTTTGTCAGCGAAGGCGCGGGCGAGAACATCTTCGTCATCAAGGGTGGCGTGGTCTACACGCCCGACCTTTCCGCCGGGGCGCTGAACGGCATCACCCGCGGCACCGTGTTCGCCATCTGCCAGGACCTCGGCCTGAAGCTGGTGGAAAAGCGCATCACCCGCGACGAGGTCTACATCAGCGACGAGGCCTTCTTCACCGGCACCGCCGCCGAAGTCACGCCGATCCGCGAACTCGACCGCATCGAGATCGGCCAAGGCAGCCGCGGGCCGCTCACAGAACGCATCCAGGCCGCGTTCTTCGACATCGTCAACGGGCGCAACCCGAAGTACGCCGAATGGTTGAGCAAGGTCTGAACGGAGCCGCGATGAGCGCAGCCGAATGCACTGTTGAAGTCAGCGCCAAAGACCTGCAAGGCCCCGGCGTGGTGTTCTGCCCCAACCCGGCCATGCCGCTGTGGAGCAACCACCCGCGCGTGTTCATCGACGTGGCCACCGCCGGCGAAGGCAAGTGCCCGTACTGCGGCACGGTGTATCGCCTCAAGGCCGGCGAGCGCGTTCACGGCGCGCACTGAGATGAGCGCACAGTGAGCCGCGGCAGCGCCATGCCGCAAGCGCCGGAATTTGTCCTCACCCTGGCCTGCCGCGACACCAAGGGCATCGTTCACGCCGTCTCCGGCCTGCTGTTCCAGGCCGGCTGCAACATCATCGACTCGCAGCAGTTCGGCGACCTGGCCGGCCCGCAGGCCACGGGCCTTTTCTTCATGCGCGTGCACTTCGAGGCCCCCGCCCACCTGGCCGAACGCGCCGCCTTGGCCGTGCTGTTCGAACACACTCGCCAGCAGTTCGGCATGGCGCTGAACCTGTACGCCGTGGCACAGCGCCCGCGCGTGCTGTTGATGGTGAGCCAGCACGGCCACTGCCTGAACGATCTGCTTTACCGCTGGCGCAGTGGCGCCCTGGCCGCCGACGTGGTGGGCATTGCCAGCAACCACACCACGTTTGCTGAGCTGGCGCAAAGCTACGGCCTGCCGTTCCATCACCGGCCCGTGCCGGCCGGCGCCGACGCCGTGGCCAAGCAGGCCCAAGAACAGGCCGTGCTTGACCTGATCGAAAAGGACCAGGTCGACCTGGTCGTGCTGGCGCGCTACATGCAAATCCTGAGCAGCGGCTTTTGTGAAACGTTAAGCGGCCGCGTCATCAACATCCACCACAGCTTCCTGCCCAGTTTCAAGGGCGCCAACCCGTACGCGCAGGCGCATGCGCGGGGTGTGAAGATCATCGGCGCCACGGCGCACTACGTGACCAGTGAATTGGATGAAGGCCCGATCATCGAACAAGACGTGGAGCGGGTGGATCACTCGCTGTCGGCGACCGACCTCACCGCCGTGGGCCGCGACATCGAATGCCGCGTCCTCGCGCGCGCCGTGCACTGGCATGTGCAGCGCCGCGTGCTGCTCAACGGCCACCGCACCGTGGTGTTTCGCTGAAATGAAACACCCCCTACGCGCTTCGCGCGCCTTCCGGCAGGCAGGCCGGAAGGCCTTCGCAGGCGGGAAACAGTCCGCAGGGATTGTTTCTCGCCCGGGCTCAGCCCCCTCAAGGGGGGCGAGGCCGCACCGAGACAGCGCCTGCGCGCTGGCGAGCGGCTGGCGAGCGCCCAGCGGCCCGGCAAAGCGCTTGCGCTTCAGCGAAGGCTCATATCGCGCCAGCGATGTGACGCCGCAGCTAAAGCCGGATCCGCGGCGTTCGCTTGGTTCGATCTGTCTTGTACCTCGTATGTGGCGGCTAGCGCCATGAAAAACTGACCTGAAACGTTAGCCATGGCCCGCCGCCCGCCGCCCCCCGCCGCCTTGCACGGCACGCCCGATGAGGTGGAGGCGCAGTTCTACGAAGGCCTGCAACAAGGCAAGCTCGACCAGGTGATGGCCGCCTGGGCCGACGATGACGAGATCGCCTGCGTGCACCCCGGCGGCGCGCGCCTGGTTGGCATGGCGGCGGTGCGCGCCGGCTTCGAAGCCATCCTGGCCCAGGGCAACCTGGCGCTGGAGCCGATGCGCGTGCGCCGGCTGCAAACATTGGGCTGTGCCGTGCACCATGTGGCCGAACGCATCAGCGCCAACACGCCCGACGGGCCGCAGTCGGCCTGGGTCTGGGCCACCAACGTCTACATCAAGACGCCGCAGGGCTGGCGCATGGTGGCTCACCATGCCAGCCCGGCAGGCATTGCCGAACCCGGTGATGACGGCAACGAGGCCGTGCTGCATTGAATACCGGGTTGCCCGATCCACTGGCCATGGAACACTTTCGCGCACCCCGCTGGCAGCTTGGCGGCAACGTGCAGACCATCTGGCCGGCCCTGGCCTCGCACCGCCACCACGGCGCCGCGCCGCCGTTCACGCGCGAACGCTGGGCCACGCCCGACGGCGACTTCATCGACGTTGATTTCCTGGCCGCGCCGCCCAACGGTGCTGCCAAGCCCGCACCTTGGGTGGTGCTGTTCCACGGCCTGGAAGGCTCGTCGGCCAGCCACTACGCCCAAGCGTTCGCGCATGTGGCGCGCAGCCGCGGCTGGCAGCTGGCCGTGCCGCACTTTCGCGGCTGCTCGGGCGAGCTGAATCTGGCGCCACGCGCCTACCACTCGGGCGACTTTGAAGAGATCGGCTGGATCCTGCAACGCCTGCGCCAGCGCAGCGCGGCGCCGCTGTTTGCCATGGGTGTTTCGCTGGGCGGCAATGCCCTGCTGCGCTGGGCGGAAGAGGCGGGCGACAGTGCGGCGGTCACCGCCCGCGCCGTGGCTGCCGTGTCGTCGCCGCTCGACCTGGCCGCCAGCGGCCGCGCCATCGGCCGCGGCTTCAACCGGCTCGTGTACACCCGCATGTTCCTGCGCAGCATGAAGCCCAAGGCGCTGCGCAAATGGCTGCAACACCCCGGCCTGTTCGACCGCGAACGCATGCTGGCCGCGCGCACGCTGTACGAGTTCGATGACGTCTTCACCGCGCCGCTGCACGGCTTCAAGGGCACCGACGACTACTGGCTGCGTGCCTCGGCCAAGCCGCAGTTGGCGCGCATCCGCATACCGGCCTTGGCGCTGAACGCGCGCAACGACCCTTTCGTGCCGGCCGCCAGCCTGCCCACGCGCCATGAAGCCGGCGCCAACGTCACGTTGTGGCAGCCAGCGCATGGCGGCCATGTCGGCTTCGGCCAGGGCGCCTGGCGCGGCGATGTGCTGGCCTTGCCGGGCGCCGTGCTGAACTGGTTCGCGCAACAGGCATAGAGTTCGCGCATGGACGACATCGTCAAGGCCGCGCTGGCCAAATGGCCCCAGGTGCCGCATTGCTATGGCTGGTTGGCGCTTGATGCGCGCGGCGACTGGTACATGCGCGACGACCGCATCCAGGCCGCCGGCCCGTTCCCACGCATCAAGGGCAGCCGCATCGACCACGACAAGCTGCGCGAATTCATCCACCGCAACTACGAGGCCGACGCCGCCGGTTGCTGGTTCTTCCAGAACGGCCCGCAGCGCGTGTATGTGGAGCTGGAAGCCGCACCCTGGGTCTGGCGCTTGCACTCTGATGGCGATCGCGTAGTGATCACCTCGCACAGCGGCCGCGCTGCCGTGTACCAGCAGGCCCTGCTCGATGAAGCCGGGCGCGTGTTCATCGACACCGACATCGGCCTGGGGCTGGTGCACACGCTGGACACCGCCACCGCTGCCGACGCGGTGCAGGCTGGCGAGTGGGCGCTGCAAGACATGCCCTTTGCCGACATGCCGCGCCGCTTTGCCTACGTGTTGCGCCCACAGGCCGGCGCCGACACCAGCACCGCGCGGGCGTGAAAAAGCCACCCGCAGGTGGCTCGTTGCATTCTGTGCGCCCCGAGGCCGGCCGAAGCCGGCCGCCCCCCGAGGGGATCAAGGAAAGTGGCAGAGCCACATTTCCTTGCGAACTTCAGCGTCACTGCGGCGCTGAAGCGGCAGCCGCCGGCGCCTTGGGTTCGTCGAACTTGGCGCCGGCCTTGTTGGCCATGTGAACCACGGCGCGCGCAATCTCGTGGTCGCCGAAATCGCCGCCGCTCTGCGCGCCCATCGCGCCCTTGCCCTTGATGGCCGAGGTGAGCAAGGCCTCCATGCCGGTCTTGATGCGCGGGCCCCAGGCCGCTTCATCGCCCAGCTTGGGCGCGTTGGCCAGGCCGGTGGCGTGGCAGGCCGAGCATTGCGCGGCATAGACCTGTTCGCCGGTTTTCATCGACGCCGGGTCCGACACATCTTTCACTTCGATCATGCCCACGGGCTGAATTCGCCGGGCCACCGCTTCGGCGCTCAACCCGGTGCTGCCCGCTGCCGGCTTGTCGCTAAAAGCCACATAGTTGACCAGCATGATGATCAGGATGATGGGCACCACGAACGATGCAATGACCGTCCAGACCAGTTGTGGAATGGTCTTGATCGGCCCTTCGTGGGCCGCGTCGTGCGCGTCATCGTGGCGGTGGGAATCGCTCATGTCATCCTCGGTGAGGCTCGGCCTTGGGGCTGGGCTGGGCTGGGACTGGTCTGGGGCTTGGCGCCCGAGTGCGTGGACAGCAAAACCGCAGAATTATAGCGATGGGCACCTGGCCCACCAGGCACCCCCGCAGCCTGGCCGATGCGGCCTGTAGAATCATCCGCCCTGCATGCCTGCGGCTGTAGCTCAGTGGATAGAGTATTGGCCTCCGAAGCCAAGGGTCGTGGGTTCGATCCCCGCCAGCCGCACCAAGTGTCACGGGGTCGGGCCGAGCGGCCTGCCAGGCCGCAGCCGCCAGGCCGGCGGCGGCCTCAGGCACCCGGCTCAACGCAGCCCGATCACCGCAGCTTCGGATGCCTGCAGTGCCAGTCGGTTTCGCGCTGGAACGCCATGCCGGCACGCACCAGCAGCGCCTCGTTCAGCCGCGCCGCCACCAGCTGAACCGCCACCGGCAGGCCCTGCGGCGTGAAGCCGGCGGGCAGCGTGATCGCCGGATGCCCGCTCATGTTGAACGGGGCCGTGAAACGCACCAGGCGGGCAAATCCGGCCGGGTCCACACCCAGCTCGTCCATCTGCTTGCGCGTCGGGCTGGCCAGGGGTTGCGCCGGGATCAGCAACAGGTCGATCGCTTCAAACAAGGCCGTCACGCGCCCGGCAAAGGCGCGGCGGCGCAGCCAGATTTTCTGCAGGTCAATGCCGCTGACCGAACGGCCCAGGTCGAGCAGGCCGGCCAGGCCCGGGCCATAGGCCGCGCGCTGCGCCGGGAAGGTGGCCTGGTGCGCAACGGCGGTCTCCACCGCGCAGGCCGCCGGCCAATCGTTGATGGCGTCGGCCGGGTCGGGAAAGCGCACGGGGCGCACATCGGCGCCCAGCGCGCGCAGCACCCTGGCCGCGCCGTCGAACGCGGCACGCACCGGTTCGTCCAGGCCGCCGGCATCGTCGGGGTCGATGCCCACACGCAGCCCGGCCAATTGCGTGGCGTCGCCGCTCATGTAGTCGGGCACAGGCTCCCGCAATGCAGTGGGGTCGTTGGCGTCAGCCCCGGCAATCAGGCCCAGCATCGCGCCGCAATCGGCGGCGCTGCGCGCCATGGGGCCGATGTGGTCGAGCGAGGCAGCGAGTTCGAACGCGCCATACACCGGCACGCGGCCCCAGGTGGGCTTCAGCCCCGTCACGCCGTTGGCCGCGCTGGGGAACCGGATCGAGCCGCCGGTGTCGGTGCCGATGGCAGCAAAACACAAGCCTGCCGCCAGCGCCACGCCCGAGCCGCTGGACGACGCACCGGCCCAATGGTCGGCGTGCCAGGGGTTCACCGGCACGCGCGTGGCGGGGTGGTGGTCGGCAAAGGCGCCTTCGGTCATCTGCAGCTTGCCCAGCAGCACCGCACCGGCTTCGCGCAGCCGCGCCGTGACGGTGCCGTCAAACGACGGGATGAAGCCGCGGTGGATGGGCATGCCCGCCGCGGTGGGGATGCCTTGGGTGAAGCACAGATCCTTCAGGCCGATCGGCACGCCGTGCAGCGGGCCGAGGATGCGCCGCTGCATCAACAGCGCTTCAGCATCGCGCGCCTGGGCCAGCGCCAGTTCCGGCGTGACGAGGGCGTAGGCCCCGAGTTTGGGGTCGAGCCGGCCGATGCGATCGAGCATCGCGCGCGTCAACTCCAGCGGCGACAGCTTGCGCGTGTGCAGCAGGCGAGCCAGGCTGGTGGCGTCGAGGAAGGCGAGGTCGTCGTCAGTCACCCCGGCACCTGAACGCGTCGCGCCTGGCTCATGCCGTCTTGGCCTCGCGCAAGCCGAGTTCGCGCACCATCACCTCACGCATGGCGAACTTCTGCGCCTTGCCGGTGGCCGTGAGCGGGAACTCGGGCACGAAGCGGATGTGCCGCGGCACCTTGTAGGGCGCCATCTGGCTGCGGCAATACGCGGCGATCTCTTCTGCCGTGGCCTGTTGGCCGGCGCGCAGCACGATCCAGGCACAAACTTCCTCGCCGTACTTCGGGTCGGGCACGCCGAACACCTGCACTGCCAGCACCTTGTCGTGCATTTCGATGAAGGCCTCAATCTCGCGCGGGTAGATGTTTTCGCCGCCGCGGATCAGCATGTCCTTGACCCGCCCGACGATGTTGCAGTAGCCCTGCGCATCGATCGTTGCCAGGTCGCCGGTGTGCATCCAGCCGGCCTCATCGATCGCCTCGCGCGTGCGCTCGGCGTCTTCGTAGTAGCCGCGCATCACTGAATAGCCGCGCGTGCACAGCTCACCTTGCTGGCCCACCGGCACGATGCGGCCCTGGGCATCGACGATCTTCACTTCCACATGCGGGTGGATGCGCCCGACCGTGGCCACGCGGCGTTCCAGCGGGTCGTTCACATCCGACTGAAACGAGACCGGGCTGGTCTCAGTCATGCCGTAGGCGATGGTGATTTGCGCCATGTGCATCTCCCCGACCAACTGGCGCATGGTCTCGATCGGGCATGGCGCGCCGGCCATGATGCCGGTGCGCAGCGTGCTCACGTCGTACAGGGCGCGCTGCGGGTGCGCCAACATCGCCACGAACATCGTGGGCACGCCATGCAGCGCGGTGCAGCGCTGGCGTTGCACGGCCGCCAAGGTGGCCTGGGCATCGAAGGCTTCGCCGGGGAACACCATCGCCGCGCCGCTGGCCACGCAGGTCAGCACCCCCAGCACCATGCCGAAGCAGTGGTACAGCGGCACCGGTATGCACAGCCGGTCAGCCGGGCCCAGCGCCATGGCCTGGGCGGTGTAGCGCGCGTTGTTGACGATGTTGAAGTGCGACAGCGTGGCGCCCTTGGGTGCGCCGGTGGTGCCGCTGGTGAACTGGATGTTGATCGCGTCGTCCGGGTCGAGCGCGGCGCTGATGGCCGCCACCCGGCTGCGGTGCGCCGGGCCGGCCTGGCGCACGAAGTCAGGAAAACCCAGGGCGCGCCGGGGCAGCGGGTTGGGCCGGTTCGCATCGTCAAGCACGATCACGCGCTTCAGGTGCGGCAGGCGGCGCGCTTCGAGTTCATCACTCGCACCGGCCGCGGCGCTTTGGTCGATCTCGGGCGCCAGGCCCTTGAGCAGGTCGAGGTAATCGCTGCCCTTGTGCGAGCGCGCGGTGATCAGCACGCGACAGCGCACCTTGTTCAAGGCGTATTCAAGCTCGCCACGGCGATAAGCCGGGTTGATGTTGACCAGCACGGCGCCGATGCGCGCGGTGCCAAACTGAACCAGCAACCATTCCACCCGGTTGGGCGCCCAGATGCCCACGCGGTTGCCGCGCCGAATGCCCAGCGCCAGCAGCGCGGCGGCCACGTCGTCGGCGCGGCGCAGCAGGTCGTGCCAACTCAGCGTGTGCGCGGCGCTGCCGTCGCTGGCAGTGAAGATCGCGGCGTCACGCGCACCATGCTCGGCCACCGCCGCTTCGAGCAGCGCGCCGATGGTGCTGAAGCGCAGCGCCGAGTCGGTGGCACCGGCCACGTACGACAGGCCGCCCTGTGGGCGCAGGCGGTCGTCAGCGCCACCGCGCACCCAGTCAGACGCAAACGGGTTGTGCGCGCTGGGCATGGCTCAGAAATTGCGCCAGTCGCCCGACTGCTCGAAGGCGTGCGCAGCCCGGTAGATGGTCGATTCAGCCCAGTGCTTGCCGATGAGTTGCAGCCCCACCGGCAACCCGCCTGAAAGACCACAGGGAATGCTCATCGCCGGGTGGCCGGTCACATCGAACGGGCAGGTGTTGTTCACCATTTCCAGCGCGCGCTGCACCCACAGCGCAATGGGCGCGTTGGCTGGCGGCAGCGGCGTGGCTTTCATGGGCTGCGTGGGTGTGAGCAGCAGGTCGTATTTCTGTAGCGCGTTGTCGTATTCGCGGGTCAGCACGCGCGACAGGTTCTGTGCCTTGGCGTAGAAGTGGCCGCGGTAGTCGCGCATGAAATAGGCCCCTGCCATCATGCACAACTTGAGCGACGGCGACAGTTCATTGGCGCGCGCGCGCCAGTTGGCATGGGCGTCGAGCAGGCTGGTGGTGTACAGGCCCTTCCAGTTGAAGCCCATGCCGTTGCCATCCATCATCTGCGCTTGCAGGCCTTCGATGGCGATCGAGGTCCAGATCGCCGGGCCGTCGTGGTGCATCGGCACCGACACGTCTTCCACCACGGCACCCAGCGCGCGCAGCCGATCAGCCGCCTGGCGCACTTTCTGGTCCACATCGGGTTCACTGTTGGCGTGGTTGAAGCCCTCCACCAGCACGCCAATGCGCAGGCCCGCCACACCGCGGCCCAGCGCGGCGGTGTAGCGGTCCACGCGCGGGTTGTACTGGCGCGGATCCAGCCCGTCGGGGCCGGCCAGCACTTCCAGCAACAACGCGTTGTCGGCCACCGTGGTGGTCATGGGGCCGACGTGGTCGATGGTGGCTTCAATGGGCATCACGCCGGTGTAGGGCACCAGGCCATGCGTGGCCTTCATGCCGTAGCAGCCGCACCAGCTGGCGGGCATGCGGATCGAGCCGCCCTGGTCGCCGCCGATGGCCATTTCCACTTCTCCCGCGCCGACCAAGGCGCCCGAGCCCGACGACGAGCCGCCGGCCGAATAGCCATAGCGATACGGGTTGTGCACCGCGCCGCCGGCGCAGGTGTGGCTGCCGCCGGACAGACAGAAGTATTCGCAATGCGCCTTGCCGACGATGGTGCCGCCGGCATCGAGGATGCGCGTGACCACGGTGGCGTCGACATCAGGCACATAACCTTCGAGTGAAGAGGCGCCGTTCATCATCGGCACGCCGGCCAGGCAGACGTTGTCTTTCAGCACCACGCGCTTGCCCGCCAGCGGCCCGTGCGCGGCGCCACGCACCTCGGCCTTCACTGCCCAGGCATTGAGCGGGTTGTCGGCCGCGCTGGGCTTGATGCCGGGCGTGCGTGGGTAGCGCACGGGCGGCAGGTTGTCGGGCAGCTGAGTCAGCCGGTCGTAGGCCTGGAAGGTGCCTTCCAGCACCTCCAGGTATTCGGCCACTTCGCGGCTGGACATGCTCATGTGCAGCGAGGCCACGATGCCCTGCATTTGCTCCAGGGTCGGGCGTTTGACGGTCGACATGGTTCCCCCTGGCCCGAAGGCCGCTGTGCTGCTGGCGGGTTGGCGGGTGTGCTGCGCTGGCCTGGCCACCACGGGGTGGGCTGCGGCCGGCACCGCCTTCGGCATGGGCGCGCTGGCCGCTGCCGCCGGGCGTGATGATGGTGGCGCTGACGGTGGTGGCGCTGACCGTGACGATGAAACCCCTGCGCCGCTGCCGGCGCGAACACTGCGCGCCGGCCCCAGGCCCAGCAGTTCGGCAAACGCACCGCCGCGCAGGCTGTCGGCAGCCATGTCACGCGCCACGCGGCCGCGTTCGATCACCAGCACGCGGTCGGCCACGTCGAGCACCAGGTCGAGGTTTTGTTCGACGATCAACAGCGACAACTTGTGCGACTGGCGCAACGCGCGCAACTGCGCGCCGATCTCATGCACGATCGACGGCTGGATGCCTTCGCTCGGCTCATCCAGCAACAGCAGCCAGGGTTGGGGCACCAGCGCGCGCGCCAGCGCCAGGATTTGCTGCTCGCCACCGGACAGCGCACCGCCGCGCCGGTCAAGCAGCGGGCGCAGGCGCGGGAACAGATCGACCACGCGCTCGATGGCCTGCCCTTCGGTCTCGCCCAGCTCGGCGCGCCAGGCCATTTGCAGGTTTTCCAACACGCTCAGGCCGGGCAGGATGCCGCGCCCCTGCGGCACGTAGCCAATGCCCATGCGCGCGCGTTCATGGGCGGGTGCGGTGGTCACGTCCACCCCATCGAGCGCGACGCGGCCGCCGCTGGCCGGCAGCAGGCCGACCAGGGTCTTGAGCAAGGTGGTCTTGCCCATGCCGTTGTGGCCCACGATGCCCACCGCGTCGCCTTCACGCAATTGCAGCGAAATGCCGTGCAGCACGGGCACATGGCCGTAGCCGGCGCGCAGCTCGGCCACTTCGAGCACCAGGTCGCGCTCGGGCGCGGCGCTGGCGCTGGCGGTGCTTTGCGCTGATGTGGCGGGCTGCATTCAGGCCGCCCGGTTGCCGATGTAGACCTCGCGCACCCGGGCGTCGGCAAGCACTTGGTCGGTGTTGCCTTCCATCAGCACGGCACCTTGGTGCAACACCGTCACCCGCCCGCCCAGCATGCGCACAAAGTGCATGTCGTGGTCGACCACCACCACCGCGGCGGTTTGGTTGATGCGCTGGATCAGCGCCACCAGGCGTTCGATGTCGGCGCCGGTGATGCCCGCCGCCGGTTCGTCCAGCAGCACCAACCAGGGCCGCTGCGCCAGCACCAGGCCGAGCTCGACGATCTGGCGCTGGCCATGCGCCAGTTCGCCCACGGCACGCCGGGCAATCGGGCCCAGGCCGAGTTCTTCAATCACCCGCTCCACTTCGGCGCTCGTGCCGCCCGGGCCATGAATGCGGCGCGCGGCGAGCCAGATGTTTTCCCACACCGTCAGGCCGTTCATCACCGAAGGCACCTGGGTCTTGATGCCCACGCCCAGGCGCACGATTTCATAGGGCCGCCAGCCGGTCACGTCTTGCCCGCGGATGAACACGCGGCCGTGGGCGTGGGTGAGTGGGTGCTGCCCGATGAGGCACTTGAACAGCGTGCTCTTGCCCGCGCCATTGGGGCCGATCAGGCAGCGCAACTCGCGCTCGTGCAGCGAAAAGTTGACGTTGTTCACCGCCAGCACGCCGCCAAAGCGCATCGACAGGTCGCGGGTCTCGACGACGGCCTCGCTCATGGCTACGGCGCCCCGCTGGGCGGGCGGCGCCGGCGGCTGCCCGATTGGCGGCTGCGCCCGGCCACGGCCTGGTCGCGCCGGCTGCGCCAGTGCAGCAGCGAAGGCACCAGCCCGCGCGGCAACAGCAGCACCACGAGTATCAGGATCGCCCCCAGCACCAGCGAGTTGTCGATCAGTGTTTGCTGGCCCAGCAGCAGCTTCAGCATGCCCAGCAGCACCGCACCCAGCACCGGCCCGATCAACGTGCCCAGGCCGCCGGCCACCACCCAGATGATCACTTCCACCGACTGGCCCAGGCCGAACAGGCTGGGCGTCACGATCTCGGCCCAATTGGCGAACAGGCAACCCGCCAAGCCGGCCATGGCGGCGGTGAGCGAGAAGATCGCCGTCTTGTAGGCCGGCGCGTTGTAGCCCAGCAATTCGGTGCGCGCCTCGTTCTCGCGAATGCTCAGCAGCACGCGGCCAAAGGCGCTGCCCAGCACCCAGCGCGCCAGCAAGTAGCAGCCCAGCAGGCACACCATCACCACGTAATACAGCCCGCTGCCGTGGATCGTGATGCCAGGCTCGCCCGGCACGTTGAGGATGGGGAAGGCCGGTATGCCGTTGAAGCCGCCCAGCCGCGCGCTGCCGATGCGGTACGCATCGCCGGCCGTGGCGCCCATGAACTTGGCCAGGATGAGCGCGAACACCAGTGTGATCACGCCCATGTAGACATCGCTGATGCGGCCATAGAACATCATGGCGCCGATCACCGCGGCCACCAGCGCGGGCAGCAGCACCGCCAGGATCAGCGCGCCGGTGCTTTCGCCCACGTTCATGGCCGTGATCGCATAGGTGTAGGCCCCCAGCCCGAAGTACGCCGCGTGGCCGAAGCTCAAGATGCCGGCATAGCCCCACATCAACCCCAACGACAGCGCGAACAGCGCCCAGATGGCCAGCAACGTGGGCGTGTTGGTTTCACTCACCAGCGGCAGCAACAACAGCACCAGCGCGACCAGGATGAACCAGCCCCAGCGCAGGTGGCCGGCCGCGGCGAATTCGCGGTTCATGCCGAGTTGCGGAAGAACCGCCCCGTGATGCCCTGCGGCATCAGGCGCAGCAGCACCACCGCCAGCGCCAGCATCGCAATCTCACCGATCACCGGCGTGGAGCCGAACGACACCAGTTGGTTGATGGTGCCGAAGATCACCGAACTCGACAGCGTGCCGGCAATCACCGCCGTGCCGCCGGTGATGACGGTGATGAAGGCCTTGGCGATGTAGGCGCCGCCCGATGACGGCAGCAGCCCGGTCAGTGGCGCCAGCACACCCCCGGCCAGCCCCGACAGCGCCGCGCCCGCGGTGAAGGTCCACATGTACACGCTCTTGGGGTTGTAGCCCAGCGACGAAGCCACGTCGGCGCTTTGCATGGCACCGCGCGCAATCAGCCCCACGCGCGTGAAGCGCAGCAGCAGCCACAGGCCCAGCACCAGCAACACCGTCACCGCGATGATGAACAGGTTGTAGCCGCCCATCTGGAAGCTGCCCAGTTCGTAGCCGGGAATCGGCGCCGGCACGCTGACCGCGGTGTTGCCGAAGATCAGCGTCACCAGCCCCACCATCAGCAAAGACAAGCCCCACGTGGCGAGCATGGTGTCGACCATGCGGCCATACAGGTGGCGCACGATCAGCCGTTCAACCACCAGCCCGAACACCGCCACCAGCAGCGGCGACAGCACCAACATGGCGAAGTAGATGTTGATGCCGGCCTTGGCGCAGGCGATGGTGGTGTAGCCGCCGATCATCACGAATTCGCCATGCGCCAGGTTGATGACACGCATCATCCCGAACACCACCGCCAGCCCAGCGCTGGTGAGCGCGAGGAAGGCGATCATGTAGACGATTTCGAGCGCGACGACAGCGGCGTAGTCCATGCGCCCGCGCCGCTCAGACTTTCACTTCGTACTGCTTGTTGTCGTCGGGGTTCGCGGCCAGGTTGCAGCTCTGCGCCGTGTCGGCAGGCGGGCGCGCCTTGAACTGCTGCTTGATGGTGAGCTTCTGGCCCTTCACTTCCATCACGTTGATGTCGAGGATGGCGTGATGCGTCTTCGGGTCGAGCGTGACCGTGCCGGCCGGGCCCTGGATGCTGACGCCCGATTCGATCGCGGCCAGCATCTTGGCGCGGTCAAGCGAGCCGGCTTTCTTCACACACGCGGCCCACAACATGATGCCCTGGTACTGCGACACGGCAATCTCATGCACGCCTTTCGAATCACCAAAACGCTTGGCCCACTTGGCCAGGAACTCCTTGTTGGCCGGGATTTCCGCTTCCTGGCTGTAGTTTCCCGCGATCAGGATGCCGTCGCCTTCAGCGGCTGACAAGGCCAGGTGCTCGTTGCCCACGCCGAAGGTGGTGGAACACAGCGGGATCTTCTTGTTCATGCCCGAAGCGGCCCACTGACGGAAGAACGACATGTGCGCCCCGCCCACCAGCGCGGCCGACACGAAGGTGGGCTTGGCCTGCTGGATCTTGGCGATGGTGGAGGCGAAGTCGGCCACGTCGAGCGGGAAGAAATCAGTCGCCAACACGCTGCCCTGGCGCTGCTTGATGTAATGGGCCAACCACTTGGCGGTGATCTGGCCGTAGTTGTAGTCAGCCGCCAGGATGTAGGCCGACTTACCCCATTGCTTCATCGCCACATCGACGATCGGCTCTACCGCCTGCGCCGGCGTGGTGCCGGTGCACACGATGTTGCGGTCGCACACGCCGCCTTCATAGAGCACGTTGTAGAAGTACAGGGTGTTGGCGCGCCTGAAGGTCTGCCGGATTGCTTCGCGCGAGGCCGAGGTGATGCCGCCGTGCACCACATCCACCTTGTCGTCGCGCGACAACTGCTGCGCGTACTTGGTGTACAGCGCGATATCGGACTGCGAGTCGTATTGCTTGACCTCGATCTTGCGTCCCAGCAGGCCGCCGGCGGAGTTGATTTCTTCGGCCGCCAGCAAGGTGGCCTGCACCATGGGTTTGCCATAGGCGTCGAGGTTGCCGGAGTTGTCGAGCACCGAGCCCAGCTTGATGGGCGCGCCTTGTGCCAAGGCGAATTCAAACGGTATCGAAGACCCCAGCGTGGCCAGGCCGGCTGTGGCGCCGGTGGACGCCAGGAAATGGCGGCGGGTGGTGCTCATGATGTGGTCTCCTTGGTGGTGAGGGGTGGGTCAGCGAGAAGGGTGAGTCAGTCAAGGCGCGAGGCGGGCGCACCAACGGTGGCATCAGCTGCGATCGGTGTGTGCAGCTCCGCTGTCGGGCTTGGGCGAATTCGACATGTCCACCGCCGCGGAAAAATCAACACCGATCTGGTCGCCGATGCTCTTCAACGCGGGCAGTTGCAGGGCCATGCCCAGGATGCTGTCCATCACCTGCGTGACGGGCGCCTTGCCGCCGCCGTTTGCATCCCCACCACCGGCCGGGCCACCACCGTTGCTGGCACCGAAGCCCGTGACCTGGTGGATGCGAATGCTGTCGATCTTTTCCACCGGCTTCATCATCTGCGAGACGATTTCGGGGATGCGGTCGAGCCGGTACTTCTCGAGCTTCATGCGCAGCAGCGGCTCGGACAGCGAGTTCTCGGCCGCAATCATGGCGCGCGAGCCTTCGGACTCGGCCAGCAAACGGGCCCGTTCGGCATCGGCACGCGTGTAGATCGCTTCCGACTCCGACTTGGCGCGCTTGAGCAGCACCACTGCCTCGGTGGCCGCGTTGGCTTCGGCCACAGCGCCCGATTCGGCCACGCGCTTCAGTGCGATCTCGTGCGAGCGTTCAGCCATCGCGCGTTCGCGCTCGGTCTGCACCTTTTCTTGCGCCAGGATCACCTCGATGCGGGCCAGTTCGGCGTGCGCCTGCGCGCGTGCCTCTTCAGCATGCTTGCCCGAAAGCTGAATGGCACTGTCTGCCTTGCGCACCTCGGAATTGAGTTGCGCTTCAATTTCCAGGCGGCGCAACTCGCGCTGCTTTTCAATTTCGCGCACCCGCGTGTCTTGCTCACGGCCGATGCGCGCACGCTCTGACGCCGCCATCGCCGTCTCGCGCGCCTGCGTGGCTTCAGCGTCGCTGCCGGCCTTGATCTTGTCGATTTCCAGGCGCTGGTTGATCTGCGCCTGCTCTTCTTCCTGGCCCAGGCGCAAGCGCTGTTTGGTGGCGTCGAGCTGGGTCTGGCGCACGGAAATATCGGCGTCGGCTTCAACCTCGGCGCGCTTCTTTTTATTGACCGCAATGATCTCGGCCAAGCGCCGCATGCCCACGGCATTGAAGGCGTTGTTTTCGTCGAGCGAGGCAAACGCCGCTTGGTCCAGCCGCGTCAGCGACACCGAGTCGAGCAAGATGCCGTTTTGCACCAGGTTGTCGCGCAGCAGCGCCGAAATGGCGGCCACGAACTCGGCCCGCTTTTCATGCAGCATGTCCATGCTGCGGCTGGCGGCGATGGCTTGCACCGAATCGATGAAGCGGCCTTCGAGCAAATTGCGAATGCCCTCAGGCGTGAAGGCCTTGGAGCCCAGCGCCTGCGCCGCGGTGGCCACGCCCTCCACCGTGGGCTGCACGCGCACGTAGAACTCCAGCTCCACATCCACCCGCATGCGGTCTTCGGTGATCAGCGACTTCTCGCCCGCGCGGCGCACCTCCACGCGCAAGGTGCGCATGTTGATTTCGTCGACCTTGTGCAGGAAAGGCAGCGCCAGGCAACCGCCAGCTATGAGCACCCGCTGGCCGCCGAAGCCGGTGCGGATGATCGCCACGTCACGGCTGGACTTGCGATAGAAGCGATTGAGAAAGATCACCACCACGGCGATCACGACGATCGCGATGATGATTCCGAACAACCAGGCAAGCACAAGCATGGTCGGCCCCGAAGTCGGATGCAGTGTTGAGCGCTTGATATTCAGGTCGCGGGCCCTGCAAGACCAATTGGTACTTTCCAGGGCAGGCGCCAGGCCGTGCCATCCGAGCAACGCTCACGCCAGGAGTGGGCACCCGCGCGATGCCTGCTGTGCACGCAGCAACCTGGAACGAGCCGCGCCAGGGCTGTCGGTTCGGACGAAATTGGCAGGCCTTGAGCCAGCCGCGCGACTTCACTTCACCAACGCGCCATACACCAGGTTCTTGTAGAGCATGCGCGTTTGCACGCGGGTGGAAGGCCCTTGCGCCATGAAGATGCCGACCAGCTTTTCCTTCGGGTCGATCCAGAAGCTGGTGCCCCAGGCGCCGGCCCACATGGCGTCACCCTTCGAGCCCGGCGCCCAGCCCATGCCTTCATCGAGCCGCACGCCGTAACCCAGGCCGAAGCCGTAGCCCGGGCCGGTGGTGGAGATGGTGCTGCCGGTCATGCCCACGATGTGGTTGGACAGCATCAGCTCCACCGTCTTGCGCGACAGGTAGCGCTTGCCGTCGAGTTCGCCGCCGTTGACCATCATCTGGCCATAGCGCAAATAGTCCGCCGCGGTGCTCACCAACCCCGCGCCACCCTTGAAGTAGCTCTTGCCCAGCGGGTTGTAGTGCTGGCGATATTGCTTGAGCATGCCGGCCTTGAGCGGGTCGCTGTCAAAGGCCTCGGCCATGCGCGGTGTGTTGGCTGCGTCAACCCACCAGGTGGTGTCTTTCATGCCCAGCGGGTCGAACAGCAATTCCTTCAGCACGGCGTCGAGCGGGCGCTTGGTCACACGCTCGATGACCAGGCCCACCAGGTCGGTGGCGATCGAGTACTCCCACATCGTGCCCGGCTGCTGCGACAGCGGAATCTGCCCCAGGTTGGTCAGCATCACCTCAGTGGTGATGTCCACCTCGCGCGCTTCGATGTTCAGGTCTTCGTACAGCTTCTTGATGCGCGGCGAGCGCGTGGCACCGCCATACACGAAGCCACCCGTGTGGCGCAGGATGTCTTGCACCCAGATCGGCCGCGCCAGGGGCACGTCGCCGGCGGGTGTTTCCACCTTCAGGTCTTTCAGCTCCGGCAGCCACTGGCTGATCGGATCGTTAAGTTTGAGCTTGCCTTGCTCGACCAACATCATCGCGGCCGTGCTGACGATCGGTTTGGTCATCGAGGCCAGGCGAAACAGGCTGTCTTTTTGCAGCGGCTTGCCCTTGGCGTTGTCCAGAAAACCATGGGCCTCGAAGTGCACCGTCTTGCCGTTGCGCGCGATCAAGGTCACGGCGCCCGGGATGTTGCCGGCATTCACCTGCTCCATCACCGCCGGGGCGATGCGGGCCAGGCGTGACGGCGCAAAGCCTTCGACATCGGCCTCGGTTTGCGCCAGCGCGGCGGTGCACAGGCTCAGCGTGGCCCAGGCGGCAGCAACGGTGAATGCGCACACAGCGCGGCGCGGGCGCAAGGTTCTGGTGGTGGACAACATGGCGATCTCCTCAACTTGTTGTGGGGTGGGGCTGAACGGGCAGCCGCGCGAGTCTACGAGGCCGCGCGCCCCGGGGCCGCAGCCGGAGTTCAGACCGTGATGCCGATCTTGCCGAAGTGCGCACCCGATGCCTGGTGCTGAAATGCCGCACCCAACTGCTCCAGCGGAAAGCTGCCGTCCAGCACCGGGCGCAGGCTGGCCTGCGCAAAGTGATTTCCAAGGTTAGCTTCGATGGCCCGCACCATGGCCAGCTGCTGCACGCGGCTGCCCACCGTCACGCCCTGCAGGCGGATCTGGTTGGCCATGATGCGCACCGTGGACACGTTGCCCGCGGTGCCGGCCAGCACGCCAATCATCGCGATGTGCCCGCCCATGCGGCACGCGGTGATCGACTGGCCCAGCGTGTCGGCGCCGCCGATTTCCACCACATGGTCCACCCCGCGCCCGCCGGTGAAGGCCTTGGAAGCGCTGCCCCACTTGGGCTGGCTCTTGTAGTTGATGACATGGTCAGCGCCCAGCGCGCGCAGGCGCTGCAGTTTCTCGTCTGACGACGAGGTGGCGATGACCACCGCGCCGGCCGCCTTGGCGAATTGCAGCGCGAAGATCGACACCCCGCCCGTGCCCTGCACCAGCACCACATCGCCCGGCTTGAGCGGGCCATCCGCCACCAGCGCGCGCCAGGCGGTCAGCCCGGCACAGGGCAGGCAAGCGGCTTCCAGGTGGCTCAGGCCGGCCGGTGCGCGCGTCAGCGCCATGGCCGGCACGGTGGCCACTTCGCAGGCATAACCGTCGAGGTGATCACCCGGCACGCTGGCCGCGCGCTCGGGCGTGAGCTCGCCGTCGTGCCAATGGTGGAAGAAGGTGCCCATCACCGCGTCGCCCACCTTGAAGGTGTTCGAGGCGTCAGTGAACGCGCCGGGCACCGCGGGCCCCACTTCCAGCACCTCGCCCGCGCCGTCAGACAGGGGTATGCGCCCCGGCGCGGTGGGAATGCTGCCGTTCACCACCAACAAGTCGTGGTAATTCAGTGAGCTGGCGCGCACGCGCACCAACACTTCGCCTGGCCCGGGCGGGCGCGGCTCGGGGTGATCGAGCACCAAGGTGGCAAAGCCGGCCGGTTGACCCACGCGCATGACTCTCATCATTAGCCTTTCAGAGCACTCACAACATCAAACCGGCACCTCAAGCCGGCACCACCGAAGCCCCACCATCGGCCACCAGCACGGCGCCGGTGACGTAACTGCTGGCTGCACCGGCCAGAAAGGCCACCACCTCGGCCATTTCTTGCGGCTGGCCAAAGCGCCGCACCGGCGTGGCGGCAATCTTCTGCGCCTGCGTGGCGGCATCAAAGTGCGCCAGCGACGCCGGCGTGGCGATGATGCCCGGCGCCACCGCGTTGCAGCGTATGCCCTGCGGGCCCAGCTCCACCGCCACCGCGCGGGTGTAGCCGGCCACGGCGGCCTTCAAGGCGCTGTACACCGCGCCGCCGGCCATGCCCTGCAAGGCCGCAATGGAGCTGATGTTGATGATGCTGCCGCCGCCATGCCGCGCCATTTGCGCAGCCGCCGCCTGCGTGGCCCAGAAGATGCCTTTGAGGCCTACGGCAAGGATGCGGTCCACGCTTTCCTCGTCGGTCTCGGCCACTGATTGGTAGCGAATCCATACCGCGTTGTTCACCAGTATCGACACCGGCGCGCCCAGGTCTTGCTCAACGCGCTGCATGGCTTCAAGCACGGCGGCGCGTTGGCCCACGTCGACCACATAAGTGTGCACATCCAGGCCTGCCGCGCGCATCTCCACACCCGCCTGCGCGGTGCGGTGCGGGCTCACATCAAACACCGCCACGCGCGCGCCGCCGCGCGCCAGCCGCTCGGCCACGGCGCGGCCAATGCCGCGCGCCGCGCCGGTCACCACGGCCACCTGGCCGGCCAAGCTGTTTGGGGGGTTGTTCATGTTGGTGCCTTGGGTCGAATTCGCAGCGGTGATCTGCATGGGGCTTGAACGGTACTGGCAATCTCGCGGCCGTGGGTTGCCTGAAGCGACATTCGTACTGTCGCCCGCCGGGCCGGGTGCTGACGCCTGCCTGGGCACCGCCTGGGCAGGCCTGGCGCTGGCCCGGGGCGACCCCTTCACTTGCGTGCGCATCATGCAGAATCGCCCGGCATTGGCAGGCCCAGCGGGCGCCAACACGACGACGAACAATCAAGGAGGTCACCGCCCATGCTCACGCCTGACGACGCGGCCCTGCGTGCTGCGATCCTCGCCCACGTTCCTGACGACGGCTCCCGCGTCGGCAACCAGGCGCTGGCCAAAGCCGTTGCGGCGCAGATGGCCGCGCGTTTCGAGCCGGCCGCGTTCGAGGCGGCGCGCCAGACGTTGGTGGCAACCGGCGCGCTGCTCAAAGGCGCTGGCCGCGGCGGCTCGGTGCGGCGCGCCGCGGCTTCGCGGCCGCCGCAAGACCTGGCCGATGGCGATGATTTCCAGCTTCAAATGCAGGTTGCGCCCCCGCAAGCCTGGGCCACGCCGGCCGCGCCCAAGCCGTTGGTGAAGCGGCCAGCGGCAGCGCCCGCCGCAACGGGCGCGCCACAGGTCATCAGCTACCGCCACAGCGACAAGCGCAGGAACAACCCGCAGGTCGGCCTGGTCAACGAAACCAGCGACCCGCCGCAGCCCAAGACCACCTGGGCCTATGACCCGCATCTCGACCCGGTATTACAGTTCGACGTCAGCCGCGCCGGCATTGAACAGTTGATCGACGACGCGCTGGCCAGTGGCAGCGAGGCCACCATGCGCGCAGCGCTGGAATCGCTGCGCAAGCAAAGCGCGCCCTACCTCGCGTGGACCGGCAAGGCCGAGCGCACCAGCTTCGAGGTGGACACCGTTTCACTGCATGTGCATGAGCGCATTGACCCCGCGAGCATCCTGGCTGCGGTGCGAAAACAATTGAACGACACGAAGGCAGGCAAGGCGCAGCCTGCGGCGCAGATGGGCCTGTTCTCGGCCCCGTTCGAGGACGTCCCGCTGCGCGACGCCATCGACTTCTACAAACACGAACGCGGCTGGAGCAACCGGCTGGTGGCTGGCGATTCACTGCTGGTGATGAACTCGCTGCTGCAAAAGGAAGGCATGGCCGGCCGGGTGCAGATGATCTACATCGACCCGCCCTACGGCATCAAGTACGGCAGCAACTTCCAGCCCTTCGTTGGCAAGCGCGATGTGAAGGACCGCAGTGATGCGGACCTGACGCAAGAGCCGGAAATGATCAAGGCATTTCGGGATACGTGGGAGTTGGGGATTCACTCCTACCTCACCTACTTGCGAGATCGGTTGCTGCTGGCGCGGGAGCTGTTGTCGGACAGTGGAAGCGTTTTTGTGCAGATCTCGGATGAAAACGTGCACCGAGTTCGTGACCTATTGGATGACATCTTTGGGTCAGTCAATTTCGTCTCCCAGATTGCATTCACGACGACAACCAGCGAGAAGACTAATCGTGTTGCCGGAATTTGCGACTACCTTGTTTGGTACGCCAAAGACGAAACGAGACTGAGGTTCCATGCAATCTTTACCGAGAAACAACTCGGGGGCGATGGGGGCTCAAAGTATCGGTCGGTGCAGTTGTTCGACGGTGGGATGGCAACCGCCACTGCCGCTGCTCTGGATGAACGCGCAGTTGGCGGGCGAGCCTTTCGGCTCGACACCATCACGTCACAGCGGCCAGGGGGCAAATATCCAATCGAGCTGAACGGCAAACAGTTCGACCCCGAGCCAGGCTACTGGAAACCAAGCCAAGCGGGATTCGCCAGGCTGCTTCGAGCAAGTCGGGTACGTCTTGAGGGAAAGCGGCCAGCATATGTTCGGTACTTTGACGACTTCACTGGTTATCGAATTACCAACGTTTGGAACGACTTATCAGGAGTCCAGAGTCGAAGTGACGCGAAGGTCTATGCGGTGCAGACACCGGCGACGCCGATTGAGCGCTGCATGCTCATGACCACTGATCCTGGCGACCTCGTGCTCGACCCCACCTGCGGCTCCGGCACCACCGCATTCGTCGCCGAGAAATGGGGCCGCCGCTGGATCACCTGCGACACCTCGCGCGTGGCCGTCACGCTGGCCAAGCAGCGGTTGATGACCGCGAGCTACGACTACTACGAACTTGCCTATCCGAACGAAGGCCTGCGCGGCGGCTTCATCTACAAGACAGTGCCGCACGTCACGCTCAAGTCGATCGCCAATAACGAAGACATCGACGCGATCCACGAGCGGCTGCATCCGGCCATCGAGACGGCGCTGACAGCGTTGAACGCCTGCCTTAACGCGACGCCGCCGACCGAGCCGTTCGCCGCCACTGAAGGCGTCCGCAAGGGCAGCAAGCTGCTGTTCTCGCCAAAGCGGCCCGAGACCCTGGCCGAATGGGAAGTGCCGTTCGACCTGCCCGCCCCCTGGCCGGCATCGGCAAAGTCTGCGTTCGATGCCTTCCACGCCGCAAGACAGTCCATGCAGCGCGCGATGGATCGATCCATTGCCGACCGCGCCGAGTCGGAGACGCTGTATGACCAGCCACGCATTGCCAAAGACAAGCTGCGCATCAGTGGCCCGTTCACCGTCGAAGCCGTGCCCTACCCGTCGGTGCTGTCGCTCGACGAGGCCGAGCAGCCGCAGGAAGCCGACGTGGCGATCGCGCGCTCCGGTGAAAGCGCCCGCCAGCATGGCTGGCGCGACGAGTTGCTGAAGACCGGCATCCGCGGCAAGGGCGGCCAGTTGCTGCGCTTCACGTCGCTTGAAACCGTGCCCGGCACCGCCTGCGTGCATGCCAGTGGTTCGCTGGAAAGCGGCGAGCGCGTGGTGGTGAGCTTCGGCCCCGAGCACGGTGCGCTGGAGCAGCGTCAGGTGGAGCACGCCATCCGCGAGGCCGGCGAGCTGTTCCCGCTGCCGAAGATGATCGTGTTCTGCGCCTTTGCCTTCGACCCGGAGGCGGCGAAGGACATCGACTCTTTCAAGGGCATCACCGCGCTGAAGGCGCAGATGAACACCGACCTGCTGACGGAGGACTTGAAGAAGGCCCGCTCCAGCAACCAGAGCTTCTGGTTGATGGGCCAGCCCGACGTGGATGTGCGCCGGCGCGCCGATGGGCTGTACGAGGTGGAGGTGAATGGCTTCGACTATTTCGACACCGCACGCGGCGAACTCATTTCCGGCGGCAAGGCGAAGATCGCGATGTGGTCGCTGGACACCGACTACGACGACCGCTCGCTGTTCCCGCGCCAGGTGTTCTTTCCGATGGCGGGCAACGGCGAAGGCTGGATGAAGCTGAAGAAGAGCATTCGCGCCGAACTCGACGAAGGCGCTTTGGCGCAGTTCCACGGCACGGTGTCGTTGCCGTTCGAAAAGGGTGACAACGCCAAGGTGGCGGTGAAGATCGTTGACGACCGCGGCATCGAGTCGTTGAAGATCGTGAAGCTGGGTTAGTGAGCTGGTGATGAGTGAGCGCAAGGAGCATTGACATGGCCAAACACAAACCCGACCGGCTGCGGGTCAGCGCGCTGGGGCCGATCAAATCTGCCGATGTGGAATTTGGGGATCTCACGGTGATCGTCGGCCCACAAGCCACCGGCAAGAGCATCTTCCTGCAGACGCTCAAGCTGCTGATTGACCGCGAACACATCCACGACACATTCAAGCATCACAGCGTGGCGTTCAATGGCAATACCGATGCCTTCCTCGATGGCTATTTCGGGCGCGGCATGGCTGCCATGTGGGGCCAGGCTTCCAGTCTTGAATGGAACGGCAAGGCAGCGAGCCTGCCCGCGCTGGCCAAGCCGAGCAAGGGCAAGCAGCGCCACGAGCACGTGTTCTTCATTCCTGCGCAAAGGGTCATGAGTCTGGCGGGCGGCGTGACGCAGAACTTTGGCCAGTTCAACTACGGCGACCCGTACGCTTTACGCGCGTTCAGCAACACGGTGCATGACCTGCTGCAAAACGAGTTCGGCGCGAAGGGGGAGTTGTTTCCCCAACCCAATCGGCTGAACCCGACGCTGCGAAAGCCCATCAACGATCACGTCTTCGGCGGCAGCAAGCTCGCGGTGGACAGCAGCGCGTTCACCAAGCGCTTGGTGCTCGAGGTGCCGGGCCACTCAACCGGGCTGCCCTTCCTGGCCTGGTCAGCCGGCCAGCGTGAGTTCACGCCGCTTTTGTTGGGGCTGTATTGGCTGTGCCCTGTGGCGGCGCAGCGCCGACGCTCTGGTGACAAAGGTGACGAAGTGATCGAATGGGTTGTGATCGAAGAGCCCGAGATGGGCTTGCACCCCCAGGGCATCGTGACCGTTCTGCTGCTGGTGCTGGAGTTGCTGCGCCGTGGCTACAAGGTGGTGCTGTCGACGCATTCGCCGGTGGTGTTGGACATGGTGTGGGCGCTGCGTGAGTTTCAGCAGCGCGGAGGCACCGAGGGCGATGTGCGGGCCTTGTTCGAGTTGCCTGCGTCGGCGCAGGCCAAGGAACTTGGCAAGGTAGGTCTGACCAAGGCCTTGCGCGTGTACTTCTTCGACCGTGGACATGCGGTGCACGACATTTCCGCACTCGACCCGGGTGCCGCATCACAGGCCGAGGCGCAATGGGGCGGCCTGGTCGGTTTTGCCAGCCATACGGGCGACATGATCGCCAAGGTGGTCAATCGGTCTGAGGCCAAACCCAAGCCAATTCGGCGCAAGAAGGTCGTTGTGGAGGCCAGTGAATGACGGGGCCGAAGCGGGCCGCCGAGAAAGCCTCCATGAGGGCGCAGGCCGCGAAGAAGGCAAGCGCATTTGAGGCTGCCGCCGTTACGGCTGGGCTGACTGTGCAGCCGGGCAAGAGCGCGGTGAAGAATGAATACCGCCAAGGCATCGCTGTCCGCGCGGCCCACAAGTTCCTGGCCAGTGTGGACCTCGACGCCGATCTGAAAGCCAAAGAACCCGGCGCACACCGGTGGGACTATGGCCTGGGTTTGATCGATGGGCAGGGCAAGGAGTCAGCCTGGTGGGTCGAACCGCACCCCGCGTCGAGCACGGGTGAGGTGACCACGATGCTGGCCAAACTGGAATGGCTGACTTCCAGGCTCAAGAGCCCTGAGTTCGTGAAGCTTCAGGCCCTCACGAATGCGGCGCGCCTGAAGGGCATTGCCTTCCGGTGGCTTGCCATGTCGGGTGACATCTGCATTCGCCCAGGTACCAGCCAGGCGCGCAGGCTGGCCGTGCGCGGTTTGGCCGCACCCACCCGCCACGTCGCGTTGCCATGACATCACCCCGCTCGCTGATCATCAATTCGCCCTATGCGGAGCCGCAGCAGCACTGGAAGCCGCAGTCGGACGGCACGCTGGCACAAGTCGAAGGTCGCCGGCCGGCAAGCTACGAAATATTCGACGTGCGCAACAACACGCGCCGGGTGGAGGTGCTGGAACAGGTGAACGAAATCCGCCAGCGCGTGGAAGCCTGGCGCGCCGCTGACTACCCCGGCACGACAACGCTGACGCGCGAACTGCTTGCGCACTGGCGCGACCCCGGGGCGCGGCAACTGCCGTTCTACTTCTGCCAGATCGAGGCCATCGAGACGCTGATCTGGTGGGTGGAGGGTGCGCAGGCGTATCGCCAGGGCGTGAACCTCATCGGTGACGGCGGCCCGTGGGAGCGGCTGTGCTCGAAGATGGCCACCGGCGCCGGCAAGACGGCCGTGATGGCGATGATCGTGACTTGGCAAGTGCTCAACGCGCTGGCGCACCCGAAGCGCAACAAGACCTTCTCGAAGACGGTGTTCGTGGTGGCGCCCGGTATCACCGTGAAAGATCGCCTGCGGGTGCTGAACCCTGGCGACCCGGGCAATGCCTACGACGAGTTTTCGCTGTGCCCCTCGGATGCCTTGCGCCAGAAATTGAACCAGGCCGAAGTGTTGGTTGAGAACTGGCACACGCTTATGCCGCTGAAGGAGGCCGACCGCTCGGTGGTGAAGAAGGGCAAGGAGAGCGACTTGGCCTATGCGCGGCGCGTGCTCGACAAGCTGGCGAGCAGCCGCGACATCGTCGTCATCAACGACGAGGCGCACCACGCTTACCGCAAGCCGGCCGAACTGAAAATCAGCAAGGCCGAGGCGGAAAAGCTCGGCATCGATCTGGACGAGGCGACGCGCTGGATCGAAGGGCTCGATCGCATCCATGCCACGCGGCGCATTAACCGCTGCTTCGATCTGTCGGCCACGCCGTTCGCACCGACCGGGCGGGCCAACAGCGAGGAAGGTTTGTTCGCGTGGATCGTCAGCGACTTCGGATTGAACGACGCCATCGAGGCCGGCCTGGTGAAGACACCGCGCGTGGTGGTGCGCGACGACGCGCTGCCGAATGCGCAGACCTTTCGCTCGAAGCTTTATCACCTGTACCGCGAGCCCGAGGTGGCCGAAGACCTGAACCGGCGCGGCGCCGAGCCGCACGAGAACTTGCCGTTGCTGGTGCAGCACGCCTACACCCTGCTCGGCGCCGACTGGCGTGCAGCGATGCATGAGTGGGCTGCCGCCGGCCACACCTCGCCACCTGTGATGTTGACGGTGTGCAATCGGGTCGAAACGGCCGCGCGCATCGAGCACTACCTGAACCAGGGCAACGCGCACTGGCCGGAACTGCGCGCGCCGCAGAAGACGCTGCGCGTAGATTCCAAGGTGTTGGAAAAGGCCGAGATCGGGGAGAAGGCCAGTTCCAACGCCGAGTACGCCACTCGCCTGCGCGACATCGTCAAGGCAGTGGGGCTGCCGGCGCAGACCGAGAGTCGACTGCTGGCGCTCGACAAAGAGGAGTTGTTGCGCGCGGTGGTCGATAGCGTGGGCAAGCATGGGCAGGCTGGCCAGGGCTTGCAGAACGTGATTTCGGTGGCGATGCTTTCAGAAGGGTGGGACGCGAAGAATGTGACGCACATCATGGGCCTGCGTGCCTTCACCAGCCAGTTGCTGTGCGAGCAGGTCATCGGCCGCGGGCTGCGCCGCGTCAGCTACGACATGGATGACAACGGGTTGCTCGTGCCGGAGTACGTCAACGTGTTCGGCGTGCCCTTGTCCGTCTTCGTTGATGCCGATGGCGGCGGCGCGACGCCAACACCGGCCAAGCCCAGCCAGCAAATCGAAGCGCTCGTATCGCGCAACGAATTCGAGTTGCGCTGGCCGAATGTGTTGCGCGTGGAAGTGGTGGTCAAGCCGGTGCTGGTGGTTGACTGGGCCAAGGTGACCAGCCTTGCGCTCGACCCGGCGAAGACGGTCATTTCCGCAGAGCTGGCACCTGCGGTGGGTGGTGCGCCGGACTTGGCCAAGGCCACGGTCATCGACCTGGAAAAACTGCCCGAGGAGTTTCGCCATCAGCGCATCGTGTTCCAAACGGCGCGCAAGGCGTTCGATCAACTGGGCGGGCAATTCACCGGCAACCGCGAGTACCTGGTGTTCCAGCTCATTCGATTGGTTGAGCAGTTCCTCGCCGCGGGCAAGCTGGACATTCCCAGCTTGTTCCACAGCGACGGGCTGCGCCGGCGCATCCTCATCGCGCTGAACATGGATCTCGTTGTGCACCATGTTCTCAAGTATGTTCAGCAGCAAAACGCCACCAAGGCGGAGCCCGTGTTCGACCCGGAACAGCCCATCGGCTCAACGGCCCACATGCGAACCTGGTATACGACCAAGGGCAATCAACCGACGAAACGGTCGCAGATCAGCCATGTGGTTGGAGACAGCAGTTGGGAGATCTACGCGGCCAGCATCTTCGACCGCAGCCCACTCGTTTCAGCCTGGGCGAAGAACGACCACCTCGGGTTTCAGGTGTTCTACCTCTGGGGCGGGTCGCGCCGGCGTTTCATTCCCGACTTTCTTGTTCGCCTGGCCAGCGGCAAGACGCTGGTGCTGGAAATCAAGGGTGAGGATTCAGCGCAGAACCTGGCCAAGCGTGACGCGTTGAGCCAATGGGTCGAGGCGGTGAACGCCAAAGGTGGGTTCGGCCCCTGGTGCTGGGATGTGGCGTTCAAACCAGCGGAAGTGCAGGACATCCTGGCGCGACACGGTGCTTGAAGATGAGTTGTCGAAAAGCTGTTTATTTCAATCGTTAATTTATTGTCAACCGCTCCGGCCGCGCTCCAGTGCCAGGCGCAACAGCGGCAGCCGGTCGTCGCCAAAGTACATGTCGCTGCCATTCAGGTAGAACGTGGGCGAGCCGAAGGCGCCGCGTGCAATCGCCTCATCCACATTGGCGCGCAATGCCGCCTTGGCCTGCGGCTGGGCGATGCTGGCCAGCAGGGCTTCAGCATCCACGCCCACTTGTTCGCACAGATCAGCGATCACCGCGTCATCGCTGATCGGCCGCTGTTCACCAAAGTAGGCCTGGAACGCGGCACGCGCGAACGCAATGAGTTTGCCCTGGGGTTCAAGCACGATGCACGCGCGCATCACCTTCACGCTGTTCACCGGGTGGCCGCGGGGCGGAAAGTGCAGCGTCACGCCAGCCGCACGCGAACGGTCGCCCAAGTCTTTGATGGCGTAGTCGATCTTGCGTTGTGGCAGCCGCGGCGTGCCATCGGCTTTGAAGAATTCGATGGCGGGGTTGACGGCATTGAAGATGGCGCCCACCAGGATCGGCCGCCAGACGATGCGCGCACCGAACTCGGCCGCCAGGGGCTGGAGGTTTTCAAACGCCAGGTAGGTGTACGGGCTGGAGCAATCGAAAAAGCATTCGATCGTCGGCGCCGCCTGGTCGGTGTGGTTTGGCGTCATGCCGCTGCTCACTCACCCTTCCACACCGGCGCGCGCTTGTCCATGAACGCGGCCACGCCTTCCTTCACGTCGGCCGTGGTCTGCACCAGCGTGAGGTAGTGGCGCAGCAAACCGATGGCCTGCATCAAGGGCAAGTCTTGCTGCTCGTACAAGGCCTGCTTGCCCAGTTGCAGCAGCAGTGGTGATTTGCTCGCCACCTTGGCCGCCCACTGCGCCACCGTGGCGTCAAATTCCTCGGCCGGCACCACCAGGTTGACGATGCCCAGGGCCTGCGCTTCTTCGACGGGCATTTGCTCGCCCATGAAGCACAGCTCGGCCAGACGTTTACGCGGCATGTTGCGTTGCATCAGCGCCGAAAGCATGAACGGGAACACGCCCACGTTCACCTCGGGCGTGCCGATGCGCACGCCGGCCTTGGCCACCACCATGTCGCAGGCCAGCACCAGGCCCAGACCGCCGGCCAGCGCATGCCCGCCCAGCGCGCAGATCACAGGCACCTTGAGCTGGCCCATGCGCTGCACGAAGCCGCCCAGGCTGCCGTTGCGGCGGTGCTTGCTGAGCACAGTTTCCTCGGTCGCAAAACCAGCCAGGTTGCCGCCGGCGGAAAAGATCGAGGCATGCGCTGAGCGCAGCACCACGCAGCGCGCTTGCGCATCGGCGTTGACCCGGTCGAGTGCTGCCAGCAGGCCGCCCATCAAGCCTTCATCAAGTGCGTTGCGCTTGTCGGGCCGGTTCAGCACCAACGTGACCACGCCTTGCTCGTCGCACGTGTACAGCACGGCATCGCCGGCCAGGGAAGTGTCTGTGCTCATGGTTGAGGCCGCCTTCAAGCCATGGTCAGTCCGCCGCTCACAGAGAGCGTCTGGCCGGTGATGAACGAGGCGCCATCCGAGGCCAGGAAGGCCACCGCGGCGCCAATGTCTTCGGGCTCGCCCAAGCGGCCCACCGGCACGGCGCGCTTCATGGCGTCGAGCACTTTGGTGCTGTCGTCGCCGCCCATCGCGGTGTGAAAGCCCGGCGTGTTGGTCGGCCCCGGGCACACCGAGTTCACGGTGATGCCTTTGCGCGCCACTTCGCGGGCCAAGGTTTTGTTGAACGAGACGATGGCACCCTTGGCGCCGGAGTACACCGCCTCCAGTGACGAGCCGACCCGCGCCGCGTCAGACGCGATGCTGATCACCCGGCCCCAGCGCCGCTCGATCATGCCCGGCAGCACGGCGTGAATCATGCGCAGCGTGCCCAGGTAGTTGATGTCCACCACCTTGAGCCAGAAGGCTTCATCGGTGGCGACGAACTGTTTGAGTTCGTCCCAACCGGCGTTGTTCACCACCGCGTCGATCGGCCCCAGCTCGGCGTTGACGCGGGCCACGGCGGCCAGCACGGTGTCGCTCTTGGCCACGTCGAGCGGCACGAACAGGGCTCGCCCACCGGCTTGGCGAATCAACTCGACGGTTTCGTTGGAATCCGCCTCGCGCAGGTCGCCCACGCCCACGGCGTAGCCCCCTTTTGCCAAGGCCAACGCAATGCCGCGGCCGATGCCGCGGCCGGCGCCGCTGACGATGGCCACGCGGGATGGGTTGGTTTGAATCATGGTGATGCTCGCTTTCGATGCAATGAATGCGTCTCAGATCCGGCGCGAGGCGGGCGCGCCTGCGCCATGCCATTGTCCAGTCAGGCACTGATGCACCGCAGCCACAGCAGCCATGCGCTGCACGTGGCCTGGCGAGCCGGCCGGCGCGGCAGGTTCAACGCTGCCCCACCGGCACCAGGCTTTTCAAGTGCAGGTGCAAGGCCTGCACATCGGTGTCGTTGAACTCTTTCAGCGCCACGAAGGGCATCACGGTACTCACCGTGCTGCCATCAGGCCGTTTGCCGCTGCGCAGCATGGCGCCAAAGGCCTGCGCATCGGGGTAGCGCGCCATCGCGCCGCCGGGCACGGGTGTGAGGTTGGCGGCGGCCGGCCAGTCGAGCGGCGCACCCGGGATCCTGCCGCCAGCCAGTGCTGGGCCGTGGCAGCCCACGCAGCCTTGGGCCAGGTAGGCGCCATGCTCCAGGCTGGCCGCTTCAGCCACCGGTTTGGGCGGCGCCAAGGCGTGGTCGATCTTCTCGGCGGCGTCGCGGATCAGGCCCAGGCCGTACAGCGCCTTCACCGAATGCGGCAAGCGAATCTCGGCCCGCTCACCGGCTGCGGCGGGCATCTGGCGCAAGAAGCTCGCCATGGCGGCGAGGTCGAATCGGTGCCCCGCGATGGTGTGTGGAGGTGCATGGTGCATGTGATCACTTGGGCACAATGCCCGGCAGGCGCGCCCTGCGGTGTGAGCGAACTTTTCGGCAACCGACGCTGACTGGAGTTTTGATGTTCCGAACGCCCTTTGCTCTTCGACCGCTCGTCGTCGCGGCCACCGTCGCCGCAGTGCTCGCACTGTCTGCTGTGGGCGGCATGCCGTCATTCGCTCAGGCCAGTCGGTATGCAGCGGAGATCGCGAAGATCGACATCGCTCAAAAGCAGGTGACGTTGAAGGCGAGCATGGGTCAACAGACAATGCGCGTGGCGTCCGGTGTGGCGCTCGATGCGCTCAAGCCCGGCGACAAGGTGCTGGTCACATTTGGCCAGCAAGGCACACAGTCGGTCATCACCAGCATCGAAGTTCTCAAGTCGTGACATGAACTGCGGGCGAGCGACGCGCCCGGCGTTGCGCCCGTCAGCTGATGGCCGAAGGCCGCACGACAGAACAGTCATCGCGCCGCCAACGCACGGCCTCGACCACGAGCCGTACTCAGACAGCTCGGCGCGAATGCAGGCAGTGCCGTGCGACATGCACTTTCCAATCGTTACTTCACGCTGCGCGTCAGAGCAAACACTGCGGTGCTGGCACCGCATGGCGCCCGCTCAAGGCTCCACCACATTGAACATCGCCTCAAACTCATCCAGCGCGTCAAGCAGTTCGCGCAGCGCCGCAACGCGCCCTTCCACCCGCAGCGTGCCTTGCTCCAGCGCCGCCAGCAACGCCGCACGGCCACCCGACACCCGCACCAGCTCGGCGCGCGTGGTGCGCAGCGTCACATCGGCCGCGGCACCATGGCAACGATGTCTGGCTGTTCGGCCGCTGGCTGGTCGATGGCCTTGGCGATTTGCCGCAAGCGCATGCCATGCAAGACCGGCTGCGGCTGGTGGCGCCGGCCGGCGTGGCGCACGCGCCGCGCGTGCTGCCGGGTGAGCCGGATGACGCACCCAATTTCCTGGCCGTGGTGAACGAAACGCTGGCGCGCAACCTGCCGCCCGCCGCAGACCAGGGCCTGCTGGGCACGTGGGCCGAGCTTGGCCTGCGCCCCGGCGCGACGGATAGGTTTGCCGAGGACGCCTGGGACGCGCTCAAACCCAGCGTGCAGCAGGCCTGGGCCACGCACATCGGCGCGGCCTTCGGGCGCGTGCGCCAGTAAGGCGCCCAGGGGCGGCGCAGCGCGCAGGATTGGGTCGCCACGGCGGCCGACATCGGCAACTTCGGCAGCAACTTCGCGTTGCGCGCCTAGTACTACTGTGTCACAAGCGAAGTCTTGCGTTGATGTGCAAGCAGCACGGACATCGGGGCAACCTCTTGAGCAAGGCTGCGGCGATACGCAGCCGCAAAGTCGTGATGGACGATGGGACGTGGCGCTGCGTGCGCGGGGCTGCCGCGCGGCTTGTAATGCGTGGGTAGGGCAGGTTCTTGGCGTCGTGCAGCGTTTTTTTTGCCGCCACCATCGGAGTGCCGGATTTGTTGTGCCATCAGAAATCCGTAGGCGGCGATGCTCAGACTGGCGTGGTGATGGAAGCCGCGCCAGCCTCGACCCTCGTAGTGCCCCAGCCCCACTTCCTGCTTTAGGTCTTGGTAGTCGCGCTCGATGCGCCAACGCATCTTGGCTTCAAACACCATGCGCTGCAGCGGCACGTCCTCGCCCAGCGTGGACAGCCAGTACTTCATCGGCTCCTTGTGGCCTTCGGGCCATTCGATGAGAAGCCATTCTTCACCGCGAAGTTGTGTGCGCTGATGGTCGCGGTGGGCCGCACGCACGCGACCGCGCGCAAAGCGTGAGCGCAGCGTGAAGTTGGTGCCTTCGCGCCACTCGACGCTGTGCCACTGCGATGGCGCCAGCTCGAACGCGAGCTCCTTGATCGACTGCGGGCGGTGCTGCGGTGCATCCCCCACGCGCAGCCTTGTGGCCACCGCGCCACGCCCGCTGTGGGCCGCTGGCGGCAGCGGTTCGCGCCCCGGTGGCCACACCGTCACCTGGCCCGTCACGCCCACCACGTAGTTCAAGCCCAATTCGCTCAGGCGTTCTCGAAACGCCGTGTCCACGCCATACCCCGCATCGGCCAGCACGCAGTGCTTGGGCGCGCCTTGCGCCAGCAGGCGCTCGATTTGCGCCAGCGCAATTGCCGGCTTGGTGGCGAACGCCACGCCCTGCGGCACGCCGGCCTTCTCGCGCCGCACCATGTCGTCGGCCCAGTCCTGGGGCAGGTACAACTGCCAAGCCACCGGCAGGCTGCCCGTCTGGCAGGCCAGCGTCACGCTCACCGCCACCTGGCAGTTGTCCTGCTTGCCCAGCATGCCGCAGTACTGCCGGGCCACGCCTACCGAGTGCACCCCTTGCTTGGGGAAACCGGTGTCGTCAACGATCCACCAAGCGCCTTCGCTGAAGTCCATCGCCGGCACCACCCACTGCGCCACTCGCAGCAGCATCTGCTCGTCGGACCAAGCCGAATCGGCCACAAAGTGGTGCAGCGACTGGTGTCGCGAGCGCGTGGACATTGGCGCTAGGTGCGACGCCATCGGCTCCACGCTCTTGCGCTTGAGTGGCGCCATCAGGCCAGTGCAATACCCGCGCAGCCCAGCGTGCCGGTCCGCGTGGCCCAGGCCCTCACTCAGGTGCGTCATGTACCGCTCGAACTCGCGCAGCTCTTCCATCAAGGCTCACCTCTTGCTTGAAGACGTGCACATCATGCCCTGAATTCATTAACACAGTAAGACTAGACGGGCTGGCTGCGCTGGAACCTGCCGAGGCGATGTACTTCGTCAAATACGACGACGATGCCGCCCGGCCGCTGAGCGGCCAGCACCGCTATGTGTTGCGTGTGCCGGCCAGTGGCATCCCACCGATTCATTTTGGTCGTTCACGCTGTACGAGGCCACGCCCGATGGCAAGCGCTTTTTTGCCGCCAACCCGATCGGCCGCTATGCCATCGGCAACCGCACGCCGAGGCTGGTGCATCAAGCCAACGGTGCGCTTGAACTCGTGTTGCAGCGCGCGCCGCCTGCCGCTGCGAGTGAATACGCCAACTGGCTGCCCGCGCCACCCGGCCCGTTCCAGATCGTGCTGCGCGCCTACCTGCCCTGCCCCGCACTGCGCCGGGGTGAAGCCACCATGCCGGTCATCGTGCGGGTTGACAACGCCCTCGGCAACTGAGTGCCGCATGCACGCGTTGGCCGCTGGCATGCGATAACCAGTGCGTTGCGCCTTGCGCCATTTGAAGGGACGAAGATGAACACCACCACCGCTGAACCGCGCGGCCCCTTGAGCGGCGTGCGCGTGATCGAACTGGCTGGCCTGGGCGCAGCGCCCTTTGGCGCCATGATGATGGCCGACATGGGCGCCGAGGTGATCCGCGTTGATCGCTACAACATGCCCGACTTCATGGCCTTCAGCGAACCGCGCTTTGATGTGATGGGCCGCAACCGGCGTTCAGTGGCGCTGAACCTGAAACGCGAAGGCGCGGTGGAGGCGGTGCTCGGCTTGGTGGACACGGCCGATGTGCTGCTTGAAGCCTGGCGCCCCGGCGTGGCCGAACGGCTGGGCCTGGGGCCTGATGTGTGCCTGGCGCGCAAGCCGTCGCTGGTGTATGGCCGCATGACGGGTTGGGGCCAGAGCGGCCCGCTGGCGCATGCCGCGGGGCACGACCTGAACTACATCGCCCTGGCCGGCATGCTGTACCCGCTGGGTGAACCCGACCGGCCGCCGCGTTCGCCCATGAACCTGATTGGCGACTTTGGCGGCGGTGGCATGTTGCTGGCCTTTGGCGTGGTCTGCGCGGTGCTGGCGGCGCGCCAGTCTGGCCAAGGCCAGGTGGTGGACGCGGCCATGGTCGACGGCGCCGCGCTGCTGGGCAGCATGAACTGGGGCCTGTACGCCGAAGGCCGCTGGCAGCTTGAACGCGGCAGCAACACCAACGACTGCGCGGCGCCGTACTACTCGGCGTATGAGTGTGCGGATGGCAAGTTCGTCTGCATCGCCAGCGCAGAGCCGCAGTTTTATGCCCTGCTGCGCAGCAAGCTCGGCTTGGCCGACGACGCCGCGTTCGATGCACAAAACGACCGCAGCCATTGGCCCGCGCTGAAAGCGCAGCTAACGGCGCTGTTTCGCAGCCGCACGCGCGCGCAATGGTGCGAGCTGATGGAAGGCAGCGATGTCTGCTTCGCGCCGGTGCTCGACTGGAACGAAGCGCCCAAGCACCCGCATGCCGTGGCGCGCGAGGCCTTCATTGATGTGGCCGGCGTGACCCAACCGCGCCCGGCGCCGCGCTTCAGCGGCACGCCGGTGCCCACGCCCAGCGCACCCGTGGCGCATGGGGCCGATACCCTGGCGCTGCTGCGCGAAGCGGGGTTGAGTGATGCACGGATCCTGCATTTGCAGCAAGCGGGTGCGATTGGGCCGGTGCTGGCTCCCCCAGACGCAGCCGGTGCCTAACTCTTCAGATGAGTCGTCCTGGCTGGGTGGCCAGACCGCCGCAGAGCGCGCACCCGCGGCAGGATGAACGCGCCACGGCGTTGATCAAGGTCACCGCGCCCAGGTTCGCGCCGACTTGCATGTGGCACGTGCAGCGCCGCCACGCAAGGGCTAACTTCCGACTTAGGGGGTGACCCTGTTGATGCGTTGACGGCGCAAACCGGCGCGCCGCAGAATCACTTGGCCATACAACTGCATCGTCCATTCGACGAGCATGTTCTAGGGTAAGCGGGCCAACCCTGCCGCGATGCTGGCTCACCGCGACGCGTCTTTGCCCGGGCTTAGAACAGGTCTTGAACAACATTAACCCCAAGGAGAAACCATGATCACGCGACACGCAATTCGTCTTGGCGCTGCGGCGCTCACCGTCTGGTTCAGTCTTGCGGCGCAAGCCCAGCTATCAGGCGCGATCTTCACCACCACGGTCAACGGAGACCAGGTCAACGCCAACATCTTCAGCGCCAAATGCGACGCTGCGGGGGTGTACCTCGATGGCGGCCCGGGGCCGAACGCGCCGCAGGGTGCGGCCGGGTTGCCCGATGGCGACTACTACTTCCAGGTCACCGACCCGAGTGGCAAGACCTTGTTGAGCACCGATGCGCAGAAGTACCGGCGCTTCACGGTGAGCGGCGGCATCATCACGGCGCGCGTTGCGCCGGCTGCCGCGGCTGACCACAACACCGGCATAGACCTCGACCACGGCGCGTTGACCATCGAACTGTGCCCCTTCCTCGACACACCCAACCCCGGCGGTGAATACAAGGTGTGGGTCACGCCGGCATCCTTCTTCAACGGCAGCGTGGAAATCGCCGACAACGGCTACAGCCCGGGTTACTTCCACGGCTTCATTCCGGCCTATTCGAAGACCGACAACTTCAAGGTGCGCGCGCGCAAGTCTGCCTGCCTGACGATCATCAAATTCCTCGACAACGGTGACGGCAAGTACACGCTCGGCGAACCCCTGTTGAACTGGCCCGTCACGGTGCACGATGCCCTGGGCATGCCGGTGCAGGGCCAGCTCTACACGGGCACCGACGACACCAAGAACCCGACCCTGCAGGTCTGCGCCCTGCCACCGGGCACCTACACCGTGACCGAGGGTGTGAACAACGGCAGTGGCGAGTTCGCTGTGACGGCGACGATCCTGGACAACAAGGCACTCAAGCCCAGCCGCACGGTGGCTGTCAACATCGTCAGCAGCAACCGCACGCTGATCTTCGGCAACACGCTGATCAAGAAGTAGGCCGTTCGTTCAGCGCAGGCGCGGGGCCGGCAGCCAGTGGCTTGCCGGCCCCGTCACATGACCATGCATCACAACCCACGACACCCCCAAGAGCACCCGCATGCATTGCCCTACCCAGTACCTGTTGGCGGCCGCCATTGCGGCCAGCCTGGCCTTGAGTGCCGGCGCCGCCCGCGCCGACACCGGCCCCTGCGCCCAAGTGATCCCGGGCGCCGCGCTGCCTGACCTGATCGTCGATGCGGCCACGCTGGCGGCAGCAACTTCGCTGCGCGTGAGCGATGAAAAAGTCGCAGCGGGCAGTTGCAGCGTGAAGGAAGGCTTCGTCAACACGCCGGGCTGGCACACGCTGCTGCGCTTCACCACCAGCACGCCGAACATCGGCGCCGGCGCATTGGTGATCGGCGACCCGGCCCAATGCGGCGCGCTGTTCGAGCTGTCGAGTTGCCACGGCCACCTGCATTTCCGCGAGTTCGCCGACTACCGGTTGTGGACGTATGGCGGCTACGACACCTGGGTCGCTTCACGCAACCTCGACCAGCCGGCCAACGTGGGGGCGAATGCTGCCGTGCTGGCCGAGGCGGCACGGAGCCGGCACTTGATCGTGGGGCGCAAGATGGGCTTTTGCATGATCGACTCCAGGCGCTACAGCCCCGCCGCCAGCACCATCCCGACCTTCGAATACTGCCTGTCGAATCAGGGCTTGTCGGCCGGCTGGACTGACCTCTACGGGGCCAACCTCGACGGCCAGTACATCGACCTTGAAAACTTGAAAGAAGGCCTGTACGTGCTCGAAGTGCATGTCAACGCCGAGCACTTCCTGCCCGAGTCGAACTACCGCAACAACAGCTCGGCGGTGCGCCTGCGCTACCTACCCAAGCGTGGCTCGACGCCGGCGCAGCTCGAAGTATTGGACGTGCTGCCACCGCCGCTGTGAGGCCGGCGTTGCGCCCTGCTTGATACCGCCGTTCAGGCGGCCCGAGCCGTGTTGGTCACAACCACGCGTGAACGCCCTTGCGTATCAAGCTGCGCCCACTGCGCCTGGGCACGCTGCACATGCTGCGCCTTCACATGGCCGAAGCCGCGGATGTGTTCGGGCACGCTGGCGATCTGCACCGCCACGGCCAGGTTCGATGTGCTCAGCCCGGGCAGCAGGGCGCGCACGCGGCGTTCATAGTCCTCAATCAGGCCGCGTTCCATGCGCCGCTCGGCACTGCGGCCGAACAGGTCGAACGGCGTGCCGCGCAGGCCGCGCGCGCGCGCCAGCCAACGCATCGCCGTGAGCATCCAGGCGCCATATTCGCGCTTGAGCAAGTGGCCCGTGGTGGGGTCGCGCTTGGCGAACAGCGGCGGGGCGAGGTTGAAGCGCAGCACCGGCTCGCCATCGAATTCGCCCGCCAGCGCGGCGCGGAATTCGGCGCTGCTGTACAGGCGCGCCACCTCGTACTCATCTTTCACCAGCATCAGCTTGGCGGCGTAGCGCGCCACGGCCAGGCTGAGCTGGTCTTCACTGCCAACGGCCCGGTGTTCGGCGGCGCGCACGTCGTCAACCAACCGTCTATAACGTTTCGCATAAGCCGCGTCTTGATAGGCGGTGAGGCGTTCGATGCGATCGGCCACCAACTCGGCCAGCGTGGGTGCCGGCAGGTTCAGCGCCGCCGGCTGCGCCGCGCCGAGTTGCGCGCTGACCGCAGCAGCGTCGTGCGCCCACAGCCGCCCGTATTGCAGCGCGCGCAGGTTGAAGGCCACCTGCACGCCGTTGAGTTCAATCGCGCGCTGCAACGCGGCGAAATGCAGCGGCAGCCATCCCAGTTGCAAGGCGGCGCCGACCACGAAGAAATTGCTGACCATGGCGTCGCCCATCAAGGCGGCGGCCAGGCCACTGGCATCGACATAGCGGGTGTGTTCGGCCGGCAGTTTCTCGGCCACCTTGCGCGCCAGCAGGCTGAAGTCGATCTTGGCATCAGGGTCTAGCGTGAACGCCGCTGTAGGCTGAATTCGATGGTTAGCAATGAAGCGCGTCCCCTGGGTGTCGAGCGTGCGCCAGGACTCGTCGCCCAGCGCCGCCAGCATGTCAAAACCCAGCACCAGATCGGCTTCGCCCAGGCCCAAACGATGTCCACGCAAGCGGGCCACATCGGGCGCGATCTGCAGGTGGCTGTAGACCGCGCCGTTCTTTTGCGACAGACCCGTCATGTCATAGGTGCTGGCGGCCAGGCCTTGCAGGTGCGCGGCCATGGCCAGCACCGCGCCCACGGTGATGACGCCTGTGCCGCCAATGCCGGGAATCATCACGCCGAAGGCTTCGCCGTTCAGCGGCGCCGTGGCCGGCTCGGGCAGCGCGGCAAACAAGGCATCGGGCGACTGACCAGCCGTTGGCAGCGCCACCGCTTTTTTCGGCCGCGCGCCGCTGAGCGTGACGAACGACGGGCAGAACCCCTTCACACACGAATAGTCTTTGTTGCAACTGCTCTGGTTGATTCGCCGCTTGCGCCCCAGCGGCGTTTCCAGCGGCTCGATGCTGACGCAGTTGCTTTGCGTGGAACAGTCGCCGCAGCCTTCGCACACGTCGGCGAAGATGAACAGCCGCTTGTCGGGGTCTTCGAGTTCACCGCGCTTGCGGCGCCGGCGCTTTTCGGCGGCACAGGTTTGTTCGTATAACAGCACGGTGCAGCCGGCAATTGCGCGCAGCTCGCGCTGGATGGCGTCGAGCCGGTCGCGGTGTTCGACCCTCACGCCAGCGGGCAGGCCGCTGCCGTGGTGCCGCGCCGGGTCGTCGCTCACCAGCACCAACGCTTTCACGCCTTCATGCAGCACCTGGTGCGCCACTTGCGCCGGCGTGAGCGGGCCGTCAAGCGGCTGGCCGCCGGTCATGGCCACGGCGTCGTTGTAGAGGATCTTGTAGGTGATGTTGGCGCCGCTGGCCACCGCGGCGCGAATGGCCAGCAAGCCCGAGTGGTAGTAGGTGCCGTCGCCCAGGTTCTGGAACACGTGTGGCCGCTGCGTGTAGCGGTGCAATCCGACCCAGTTGGCGCCTTCGCCGCCCATTTGCGTGGGCAGCATGGTGCCGGGCTGGGCGTAAAGAACCATGCCATGGCAGCCGATGCCGGCCATGGCCTGGCTGCCCTCGGGCACCTTGGTGCTGGTGCTGTGCGGGCAGCCGGAACAGAAGGTGGGCGTGCGTTTGGCTTCCAGCGGCGCCAGCACGGCCAGCAGCGCGCGGCGGCTGTTGTGCAGGGCTTGCGCGCGTTGCAGCAATTCGGCGTCACCCAGGCCCTGCGCTTGCAGGCGCGCAGCGATCACCAGCGCCAGTTCCTGCGCCTCGAATCCCACATCGTCATTCAGCAGCGCGCTGCCCGCGCCATCGCTCTTGCCGGTGATGCGCGGGCGCTGGGGCAGGTTGTACAGAATGCTCGCGGCTTGTTGCTCGACGAACGCTACTTTGTCTTCGACGAAGAAGAGTTCGCGCTTGCCCAGGGCGAACTCGGTCAGGCCCTCGGGCTCCAGCGGCCACAACAAGCCCACCTTGTAGACCGCCACGCCCAAGGCCCGGGCCCGCGCTTCATCAATGCCCAACGCCTGCAAGGCGCCGCGCACCTCGTGCCAGGTCTTGCCCGCGGCCACGATGCCGAACGCGGCTTGCGCGTCGCCCAGCATCACCCGGTCGATGCGGTTCGCGCGTGCGAACTGCTGCACCAGCGGCAAGCGCCAGCGCCGCACCATGATCTCGTCCTGCGCGGGCGCGTAGACGCCGCGGTAGTGCACGCCCTCGCTGGGCAACGCATGCGGCGTGGGCCGCTCGATGTGCAGGGCGTCGAGATCGATTTCGCAGGTCATAGCCTGCTCAACCGTTTCGTTAACCACCTTGAAGCCCACCCACAGGCCGCTGTAGCGCGACAACGCCCAGCCCAGCAGCGCATAGGGTACGAACTCGCTCACGTCAGCCGGGTACAGCACCGGTATCGAATGCGCGGCCAGCGCCTGCTGGCTGTGGTGCGCCACGGTGGAAGACTTACCTTGATGATCGTCACCGGCCACCACCAGCACGCCGCCCAGCGGGTGCGTGCCGGCGTAGTTGCCATGCTTGAGCGGGTCGCCCGCGCGGTCCACCCCCGGGCCCTTGCCGTACCACAGGCCAAACACGCCATCAAATTTGGCCTGGCCCATCACCGCGAGCTGCTGCGTGCCCCACACCGCGGTGGCCGCCAGGTCTTCATTGATGCCGGGGGCGAAGGTGACATCGGCCTTTTCAAGCTGCGCGCCCGCCGCCCACAACGTTTGATCCAAGCCACCTAGCGGCGAGCCGCGGTAGCCGCTGACGAAGCCCGCTGTGTGGTGGCCGGCGCGCCGGTCGAGTTCATGCTGCATCAGCAGCGCGCGCACCAGGGCCTGGTTGCCGTTGAGCAGCACCGCGCCGCTGAGGGCGGTGTATTTGTCGTGCAGGGTGATGTCGCGCAGCGCGGTGATCATCTTGTCTAACCTTTGCGGTGATTCAAGCCGGCAGGTTCAGCCAGCGCCGCGCGTTGCCGCTGCGCAGCGCGGCGCTTACTTCGGGCCGGCACAGCGCTTCAATGCTGCCGGCCGGGTCTTCGTCCATGATGTTGAACGGGTAGTCGCTGCCGGCCATGATTTGCGTGGCGCCGAACACATCCACCAAGCGTTGCAAGGTGGGTGCGTCGTAAACCAGATCGTCGTAGTACATGGCCTGTGCGGCCAGCAGCGGGTCAGCCTGCAAGGCATTGCGCAGCGGCTGCATGCAGCGCCAGGCGTGACGCAAACGCGGCAGCAAGGCGCTCAACGTGCCGCCACCGTGGCTGAAGGCGATGCGCAGGTTTGGCACGCGAGCCAGCGTGCCGGCGGTGATGAGCGAGGCCGCGGCCAGCCCCACTTCACCGGGGAAGGCGAGCACTTGTTCGAGCAGGGGCGGGCCGATCAAACGTTCCATGCCGCTGGGCCGCAGGGCGTGCACGAACACGGCTGCACCAAGCTGCGCCGCGGCCTCGAAGAAGGGCAAGAAGCGCGCGTCACCAATGGCCACGCCGTTCACGTTGCCACCGATTTCCACGCCGGCCAGGCCCAGCGCGTTCACGGCATGGTCGAGTTCACGCAGCGCCAGATCCATGTCTTGCAGCGGCACCGCGCCCAGCCCGCAGAACTGCCGCGGCGCCTGCGCCACCATGCCGGCAATGTGCTCGTTGAGAAACCGGCACATCACCGCGCCGTCTTCAGGCGCCAACCAGTACGACAGCAGCTCGGGCATGGGCGACAGCACCTGGCGCGTGACCCCACGTTGCGCCATGTCGGCCAGGCGCACGCTGCAAGACCAGCACTGGTGGCTCACCGTGCGGTAGACCTTGCCCGAGACCATGACATGCGCATGGCAAACATGCGCAGGCGCCATGGCCGGCCACGGCGCGCCGAGGTGGCGGCCGATGTACGGCGGGAACGACTCGGGCACGACGTGGGTGTGCACGTCGATCAACTCATTCGTTAACATCGCTGCTCATTCACTTGGGTTTGATGTCGTGAAGGGCTGCGTTCACAGCATGGTGCTGCCGCCGTTCACACTGATCACCTGGCCGGTGATGAACGACGCTTCGCGCGAGGCCACGTACAGCACGGCCGATGCCACCTCGCTCACTTCAGCCGCGCGGCCCATGGGTATCACGCTCAGGAAGCGCGCCGCCAGCTCGGGCTTGGCGCGCACACAGGCCTGCATTTGCGCGCTGTTCACCGCGCACGGCGCCACGGTGTTGACGGTGATGCCCGCGGTGGCGAATTCGCGCGCCAGCCCCGTGGTGAGGCCGTGCACGCCGCCCTTGGCCGCGTTGTAGGCGGCGTGGTCGGGCAGGCCGTTGCGCACCGAATCGGCACCGATGTTGACGATGCGGCCATAGCCCTGCGCCAGCATGCCGGGCAGGAAGGCGCGCGTGCACCACAGCACCGTCCACAGGTTGCGGTCTACCGTGGCGCGCAGGGTCTCGGGCGTGTGGCTCAAGAAGGGCCGGATGACGCCGCCACCGGCGTTGTTCACCAGCACCTGGGCGACGCCAAACCTTGCCTGCGTCTGCGCCAGCAAGTCAGCCGCCGCGGCCTCGCTTGACAGGTCGCCCGCCACCGCCAGCGCGGGCACGGCGTAGGCCTGGGCCAGGCGCTGCGCTTCGGCCTGCGCGGCCGGCGCGTTCAGGTCGGCCAGCACCAGCGTGGCGCCTTCGGCGGCGAACGCTTCGGCGATACCCAGCCCAATGCCTTGCCCCGCGCCGGTGACCACCACCACCTGCTGCGCAAAACGGCCCGTTATGGGCATGGAGTGTGTGTTGTTGGGCATCGGGCAGGTGTGTGTGAACGAAGGCCGATGTTAGAAATCGGCCCGCCGCCACAGGCGCAGGTTTACCCTAGACCGTTCACCAGCGTACGAATTCAGAATAGGCCGTTTGCAGGCGTTCTTTCTGCTGTTTGTTCTGCTGTTTGTTCTGCTGCCGGAGAATTCCAATGAGCCACCTCGCCGAAACCCCCACCGCCCTGGTGCGCAGCCCGGCCAGTCCCATGGTTCGCAGCGATGCGCAGGCCGGCATCTACAAGGTGGCCCGCCGCGCGTTCACCGAGCTGAGCGTGATGGAGCGCGAATACGAGGCCGTGTTCGACCGCTGCTGGCTCTACCTCGGTCATGAGAGCGAGCTGGCCAAGCCGGGCGACTTTCTCACCCGCAGCGTGGCGCGGCGCAACATCTTGTTCACGCGCGATGGCGCTGGCGTGCTGCACGCGCTGTTCAACACCTGTTCGCACCGCGGCGCCACGGTGTGCCGCGAACGCCGCGGCAATGCCAAGGTCTTTCAATGTTTCTATCACGGCTGGGTGTTCGGCTGCGACGGCAAGTTAAAGGGCCAGCCTGGCGAAGAGCGCTACACAGCAGCCCACCGCGAAAGCGGCGAAGGCAACCTCACTGCCGTGCCGCGCTTCGAGCGCCACGCGGGCTTTTGCTTCGTCAGCTTCAACCCCGATGTGGTGCCGCTGGTGGACTATCTGGCCGGCGCCAAGGACTACCTGGAACTCATCGCCGCGCACAGCGCTTCGGGCATGGCCATCGTCGAAGGCGCACAGGAGTATTCGATCCGTGCCAACTGGAAGCTGCTGGCTGAGAACAGCATCGACGGCTACCACGCTGCCACCACCCACGCCACCTACCTCGACTACCTGATGAACACCAATGGTGGCCTGGTGAAGGTGGCCATTGCAGGCCGTGCCCACGACCTGGGCAACGGCCACGCTGTGCTGGAATACACCGCGCCATGGGGCCGGCCCGTGGCGCAGTGGGTGCCCATGTTCGGCGAGGCGGCCAAGCAAGAGGTGGCCGACATCCACGCCGAACTGACGGCGCGCCTGGGTGAAGACAAGGCCCGGCGCGTGGCCGGCAGCAACCGCAATTTGTTGATCTTTCCGAACCTGGTGATCAACGACGTGATGGCCGTGACCGTGCGTACCTTCTACCCGGTGGCGCCGGGCCAGATGATGGTCAACGGCTGGGCCCTGGCGCCCAAGCAGGAGTCTGAACGCGCACGCAAGTACCGGCTGTACAGCTTTCTTGAATTCCTCGGCCCGGGCGGCTTTGCCACGCCCGACGATGTGGAAGCGCTTGAAAGCTGCCAGGCCGGTTTTGCCAATGCCGGCGCGGCGGCGTGGAGCGACATCTCCAAGGGCATGGGCAACCCAGCGCCGTCGTTCGACGACGAACTGCAGATGCGCACGTTCTGGACGCGCTGGAACGAACTTGTTGCCGCTGATGCGCGCTAAGGGGATAGCAATGCCAAACAACATCACCCGAAGTGAAGCCGAAGACCTGTTGTTCGAGGAAGCCGACTTGCTTGATCAGTGGCAGCTCAACGAATGGTTAACCTTGTTCACGGCAGACGCCACGTATCAAGTGCCTTCAACCGACTTGCCACCCGGCGCCGACCCGGCCAGGAGCCTGTTCTACATTGCCGACGACCGCGCGCGCATGAACGAGCGCGTGATTCGGCTGATGAAGAAAACCGCGCACTCCGAGCAGCCGCGCTCGCGCACCCGCCACCTGGTGAGCAATGTGCGCGTGGGCGCGGCGCAAGACACGGCGCAAGGCGATGAAGTGCCGGTGAGCGCGGCCTTCGTCACCTTCCGCACCAAGAACGGCGTCACCGACACCTACATGGGCCGCGCGCTGTACCGCCTGCGCCAGGTGGAAGGCGCCTGGCGCATTTGCGCCAAGCGCTGTGAACTCGACCTCGACGGCCTGCGCCCGCATGGCCGGGTGAGCATCATTTTGTAGGCCTGGACATGACCGCACCTTTTCGCTATCGCAAGCTGGGTTACGCCGCGTTGACGGTGACTGATCTCGAACGTTCGCTGCGCTTCTACCGTGAGCTGCTCGGGCTTGACCTGGTTGAGCAAACCGATGCCGTGGCCTACCTGCGTTGCAGCCGCGACCATCACAACATCGTGCTCCACCAGGGCGCGAAGCCCGGCCTGAAGCGCCTGGGCTTCGAGCTGGAAAGCCAGGCCGAATGCGACCAGGCCTGGGCCCACTTCCAGGCGCTGGGCCTGAACCCGCAACCCTTGCCGCCCGCACAGTGCCAGGCGCTCAAGCAAGGCCCGAGCTTTCGCGTGCGCGAGCCCCACTGCCAGCTTGAATTCGAGTTCTACGGCAGCACCACCGTGCTGGCCCGGCCTTATGTGCCCACCGTGGCGCAGATTGCGCGGCTGGGCCATGTGGTGATCGGCAGCGCGAACTTCGCTCAAGCACGCGAGTCGCTGACGCGCGATTTCGGCTTCGTGGTGTCTGACTTCGTTGAAGACCGCTTCGCCTTCATGCGCTGCTTCCCAAACCCGTTTCACCACAGCCTGGCCGTGGGCGCGAGCGACAGCAACCACCTGCACCATGTGAACTTCATGGTGACCGACATCGACGACGTGGGCCGCGCCTGGCACCGCATGAACAAGGCCGGTGTGAGGATCGCTTTCGGCATGGGCCGCCACCCGCCATCGGGCAGCGTGTTCCTGTACTTCTACGACCCCGACGGCATGACCGTTGAATACAGCTTCGGCATGGAAGAGTTTCCCGAACAGGGTGCGCGCCAGGCGCGCCGGCTGGAACCCGTGCCCGAATCGCTGGACACCTGGGGCGCCGTGCCCGACGCACAGTTCGGCAAGGTCGGCGTGATTGAGTCTGCCTGATCACCCCGCTTTTGATTCATGCCTGAACCCACGTTGACGCCCCTGTGCTCGCTCGATGAAGTCTGGGAAGGCGCCATCCGCCTGGCCGAGTTGCCCGATGGCCGCCGCCTGGCGCTGTTCAACATCGACGGCGAGGTGCTCGCCACCGACGACACCTGCACCCATGGCGCGGCGTCACTGTCTGAAGACGGCCGCGTTGAAGGGCCGTACGTGGAATGCGGCTGGCATAACGGCCGCTTTGATGTGCGCAGCGGCGAAGCCTGCGCCATGCCGTGCAGCGAGCCGCTGCGCTGCTGGCCGCTGCGCGTGGTGGATGGCATGGTCTGCCTGGTTGACACCCATGAGTGATACCCATGAGTGACACCACTGAGTGACCACTGAAACCGCAGCGGCCGAAACACCCACAGCGGGCGCATGATCGCCCGCCGCTGAACTGAAAGGAAGAACCATGAACGCGCCTGAACGCATCCGCCCCGCCTTCCTCAACAACCTGGTCAAGGGCCTGTTCATCAACGGCCAAAGCGTGCCCGCGCTCAGCGGGTTAACGTTCGAGACAATCAGCCCCAGCACCGGCCTCGTGCTCGCAAACGTGGCGCAGGCAGGCAAGGAAGATGTCGACCTGGCCGTGGCCGCGGCGCGCCGCGCGTTTGAAGGCGAGTGGAGCCGCTTCAAGCCGTTTGACCGCCAGCAGGTGCTGCTGCGCCTGGCGGAGCTGGTCGACGCCAACTACGACGAGCTGGCCCTGCTCGACACGCTGGACATGGGCGGCCCCATTTCGCGCACCCTGCTGGGCCGGCGCCGCGCCGTCGCCATCTTGCGCTATTACGCTGGCCTGGCCACCACCACGCAGGGCGACACGATTCCCATTTCGGCGCCGGGCGAATTCCACTGCTACACGCGCAAGGAGCCGGTGGGCGTGGTGGGTGCCATCAACCCCTGGAACGGCCCCATCGGCCTGGCCATCTGGAAGCTGTGCCCGGTGCTGGCCAGTGGCTGCACGCTGGTGTTGAAGCCGGCCGAGCAGGCGCCCCTTTCGCCGCTGCGCTTGGCCGAGTTGTGCATGCAGGCCGGCGTGCCCGCGGGCGTGTTCAACGTCATCACCGGCTTTGGCGATGCGGGCGCAGCGCTGGCCGAGCACCCGGGCGTGGACAAGATCGCCTTTACCGGCAGCACCGAAGTCGGCCAGAAAATCGTTCGCGCCGCGGCGGGCAACATGAAGCGCATGTCGATGGAACTCGGCGGCAAATCGCCCGACATCGTGTTTGCCGATGCTGACCTGGAAGCCGCCATTCCCGGCGCCGCCATGGCCGTGTTCAGCAACTCGGGGCAAATTTGCAGCGCCGGCACAAGGCTGTTCGTGCAGCGGCCCATCTACGAAGAGTTCGTGGCGCGCGTGGCCGCCTACGCCAAGACCTTGAAGGTGGGCGACCCGCTCGACGAAGCCACCCAACTCGGCCCGGTGGTCAGCGCCGAGCAGCTTGAGCGCGTGACCGGCTACATGGCGCTGGGCCGCGAGCAAGGTGCGCGCGCCGTGACCGGAGGACAACGTTTGACATCAGGCGCGCTGGCCCAAGGCTATTACGTCGAGCCCACGGTGTTTGCCGATGTGCAAGACGACATGCGCATCGCCCGCGAAGAAATTTTTGGCCCCGTGATCTCGGCCTTGCCGTTTGACACGCTTGAGGAAGTTATTCGGCGCGCCAACGATTCCAACTACGGCCTGGGTTCAGGCGTGTGGAGCCGCAATGTGAACACCATCCACAAGGTGGCCCACGCCCTGCGCACCGGCACCGTGTGGGCCAACTGCTACCAGATCATGGACCCGGCCATTCCGTTCGGCGGCTACAAGATGAGCGGGTTTGGAAGGGAATCGGGGGTGGAGCACATGCACGAGTATTTGCAGACGAAGGCGGTGGTGGTGAAGTTGGATTGAGGCTGCACGCAAGGGCCCGGTGGCCATACGGAGCCGCTGTGGGTCGCTGGGGTCATGGGTCGCAGGGGTCAGGTCGCAGGGGTCAGGTCTTGTCTTTCCCATGGGTCGCAGGGGTCAGGTCTTGTCTTTCCCATGGCCTGCACTGAAGCACTGACTGCACTACTCCTTGTTCCTCGATTGTGGGACTACGGGGTCAAGTCTTGCCTTGTGCCGAAGACCAAAGCGCGGGCCAAAACGCACCCTGCGACACCATTGCCCGTCACGCACTCCGATTGTCAAACCAACAACTCCACCGGCACTGCCAACGCCAAGCTCTTGGCGCTTCGAGCAAGCCTCTTGTCAAACGTTAAAAAACCAGTCGCACGAACAGCGCGCACCACATGCAAGGCATCGGCGAAATCAAGCCCCTTGTCGAACGCTTCGAGCGCCAACAGCAAGGCGTGGCGGTCTTCGAGGGTGATGTGTTCGATGCCGGCCAAGGCCCGCAGTACACGTGAGAACTCGCGCGGCGGCAGGCCATAGAGCCCGCGCATGACCCATTCGAGTTCGAGCAACACCGTCACCGAAACAAAGGCCCGTTGCGACAAGGCCGCCACCGCGGCGGGGCGTTGCCGGGCGGCTTGCTCATCATCAGCATCGGCGATGAAGAAACGGGCCAGAACGTTGGTGTCCAGCGCCTTCACGGCTTGTCGCGGCGTGCGCGCGCCAACATCGCCGCCGCATCGAAGTCTTGCAAGCGCCGCGGCACGCCGCGCGCCGGTGCCTTCACCATGCCGGCCAGCGCAGCCACTTCCGCTTGTGGCGCCACGGGCCGCACGGCACGCAGCTTCAGGCCGTCGGCCTCTTCAAGCACTTCGAGCCTGGCACCTGCCACCATGCCCAGGCGGCGGCGCATGGCGGCCGGCAAGACAATTTGCCCTTTTGAAGAAACAAGCAGTGTCGTCATGGTGGCGCTTCACGATTGCACAGGCGGCGCAGTTTAGATTGGCTTACCTGGTAAGGCAACCAGACCCGTGTCAGGCTGCACGCCGTGGGTATTGCGGGGCTGGCGGGCCGAATTCGGTTGTCCTGACGCAGCCACGTGGCCGGCCTTGCTGAACGCGGTTCACATCAATCGTTAAACACCGTCTCAGCCCCCTTGCACCCGCGCCCCGTGCGCGATGGTGGGCGGCGCGGCGTTGAGCGTTTCCATGGCGAAGCCGGCCGCGGCCTTGTAGCGCGCCATGAAGGCAGCGCGCTCCGCGGCGGGGATCACGGTGTTGATGTCGTCGAACACGCCGCCGCAACGCTCATCCACCAGGCCCAGCAGGCCGAAGGGGCCGGCGCCGCGGTTGCGCAGCACCAGGGCCGAGACGTCGGCGCACAGGCGCTGGTCGTAGGCGTGCAGCGCCGCGGGCGTGACGCCATGCTCAACCAGCGCCGCGCCGAGCACGCGCGCATCCACGATGGCCTGGCTGGCGCCGTTGGAGCCCACTGGGTACATCACATGCGCGGCGTCGCCCAGCAGCGCCACGCGCTGGTCTACCCAAGTGGGCACGGGGTCGCGGTCGATCATGGGGTACTCGAACACTTCGCTGGCGCCGCGCAGCATGGCGGGCACGTCGAGCCAGCCGTAGTTCCAGCCGTCGAAGTGGTGGCTGAAGTCGCTGAGCTGCACGCGCTGGGTCCAGTCGCCCTTGGCCCAGCCCTGGGCGTTGCTCACCGTGATCTCGGCGATCCAGTTGATGGTGGCCTGGCCGGTGTCTGGCGCCGGCGCCGAAATGGGGTACAGCACCACGCGGTGCCTGAGCGAGCCCACGCCCACGAAGCTGGCGCCGCTGCGAATGGGCACGCCGGGCGTGGTGCCGCGCCACATGATCGCCCCGCCCCATTGAATGGGCGGCTGGTTCGGGTACATCTGCGCGCGCACGGCCGAGTGCAGGCCATCAGCCGCCACCAGCAGCCGGCCGCGGGCTTGCAGGTGCCCACCATCGCGGGTGTCGATCAAGGCGGTGACGCCATGTTCGTTTTGCTCAAAGCCCGTGACACGATGACCCAGCCGAACCGCATCAGGCCCCAGGCGCTGGCGCACGGTGTGCAGCAGCAGCATTTGCAGCTGCCCGCGGTGCACCGCGTACTGCGGCCAGCGGTAGCCGGCCAGCAGGCCGCGCGGCTCGGCATACACATCATTGCCGTTGCGGCCCACCAGCGCCCATTCGCGCGCCTGGATGCCGATGGCGCTGAGCATCTGTTCACCGAGCCCCAGGTCATAAAGCTCGCGCACGGCGTTGGGTTGCAGGTTGATGCCCACGCCCAGGGGCTGTAGATCGGGTACGGCCTCGAACACCACGCAGGGCACGCCGATGGCATGCAGGGTGAGCGCCAGCGCCATGCCGCCGATGCCGCCACCGGCAATCAGCACCGGGAGTTTTGAAGTTGTTGTGTCAGCCATTGGTAGACGTTGGTTCCTAAGCGGCCCGAAGGCCGGGTTCAGAGCCAACGCCCCCGTTCAAACCGTGCATGCGGATTTCCCGCACACGGCTTACCAGTGGTCTGTCGGCTCGCAGCATTACGCAGGCCTCCTGTTGCCAGGAGGTTTGCCCGGGTAGCGGATCGTTCCGCGCAGGCGATGCAATCCAAAGCTTTCGAAGTAGTCGCGATCCCAGCGCTCGGTTTGACCCGCCCGCAAGTTGCGCCCCGCACGCTTGACGCGTAGGTTGCGCAGCCGCTTCACGACGTAGTCGTCCACGTCGAGGAAGTGGTTGGCCGCGTTGCCCGTTTGGAAGTACTGCCCCCAGCCACGCAGCACCGGGTTGAGCTCGGCGATCACGCTTCGCACATCCTGGTGACAGCGCCAGCGCGGGGTCAGCTCCCGCACCCGCTCTCGCACACGGTTCATCGCCTTGCGGCCCGGCCAGTTCTGCAGGTAGTACCGCCTGAGGCCCTTTTGCTGCCACAACCGCCCGCTCATGCGCTTGTGCAGATGGCAGCCCAGGAAGTCGAAGCCCTCCCGGCCTTGCGTCAGCACCACACGCCGCGTCTTCTGCGCATGCAGCTTCAGCCCCAGTTTGCCCAACACATGCTCGATGCGCCCCTGCGCCTCCTCGCAGCCCTGTGCCGTGCGGCACATCACCACGAAGTCGTCCGCATAGCGCACCAACTCTCCCAGGTGAGAGCCGTGTTTGGCCCACACCCGGTCCAGCACGTGCAGGTAGATGTTGGACAACAGCGGCGAGATCACGCCCCCCTGCGGCGTTCCCGCCACCGGGCGGCTCACCATCCCGTCTTCCATCACGCCGGCCTGCAGCCACTGCCTCACCAGCTTGAGCATCTTCCGGTCGCTGACCCGCTGCCCCACCAGGGTGAGCAGCTTGTCGTGCGCGATGCTGCCGAAGTAGTTCTCGATGTCGCCATCCAGCACGTGTTCGGCGCCCGCATTGCCCAGTTGCCTGAGCCGCTGCAACGCCATCTGCGCACTGCGTCTGGGTCGGAACCCGTACGAGCACGGCCCGAAGTCCGCCTCGTAGATCGGCTCCAGCACCAGCTTGGCCGCCATCTGCACCACCCGGTCTTGCACCGTCGGGATGCCCAGCGGTCGCTTGGCCCCGTCCGCCTTTGGAATGTAGGCACGCCGCACGACCTGCGCACCGTACTCGCCCGCGCGCAGCACCTCGCCCAGCTCTTGCAGGAAGCGCCGGACTCCGTACTGCTCGACGTTGCTGATCGTCATCCGATCAACGCCCGCTGCGCCCTTGTTGCGGCGCACTCGCTTCCATGCCTCGTGCAGGATGTCAGCCCTGCACATCTGGCCGTACAACGCATGGAAGCGCCTTCCCGGTGCCCGCTTGGCTGCGGCCCAGAGCTGCCTTTGCAGTTGTCGCACTTTGTCGCTCGACCCGTCGTCTTTCGACTCTGGGCCGACGGGGTCGTTAGGTCCGGTCTGGCCGGCCATTCCCTCGCGCTTACCCGCTCCATCAGCATGACCACCGCAGGGACCCTTCCCTCCAGCCGCGTTATGCCGCACGGCCTTCGTCGGGACTTGCGCCCCGTGCAGTACTACGATCCCCTCGGACTCCCGCTGCGCACGACTCGATTTCGCCTTGGGCTTATACGAACTCGCTTGCCCCGACTCGGGCCGCGCAGACGGACCTCTCACGTTCCGCACCTGTCCTTGCACGCGTGCTGCGCCCCATACCCCGCCGCAGCCACCAGCACGCTTCGGTTCTCGCGCCAGCGGTGTTGCCTTCGCCGTGACATGAGCGGCTCGGCCTGCGGGTTGTAAATCTGTCGAGGCTGCAGGCTTCACTTGATGTTGCGGCCCGCGTGCTTGCTCCCCGTTGCGCGGCTTGCGCCGCCTCACGGGCTTTTGACGCCCCGCTCGGGCATGGAGGTCTCCCTCCACTGCCTGGGGCCTGCTACCCGGCGCACCGACGCCTACCGGGACGGGACTCTCACCCGTTGGACTGGCGCAGCATGCAGCAGCACTACCTTCCCCCTGCGGGTTCAGTCGAGCCTTTGCTTCGTGACGCACCATGCAGTGATTCTCATGGCTGTTGAAGGCATGAGACACCTATGGCGAATTGAGCGTGGCGCAAAAGGGCGAGTGCATCTTTGCGCAATCTTGCGCTGCGCCACGGGCGCCGGGGTGCTCCGGCGCGGTGTGTAATGGCCATGGCCGCACAGGCGAGGTGGTTTCATCATCCGCACGTTCGTTGGCCGCCATGGCAGGAGACACCTGATGAGCTTGCAACGCCGCCATTTCAATCTTTCGATGCTGGGCAGTGCACTGGGCCTGAGCGCCACCGCGCAGGCGCAACCTGCCTTGCCGGCGCAGACCATCGTCTGGTCGGGCTTTCCGCCGGGTGGCCTGGGCGATCAAGTAACGCGCCCGCTGCTTGAAAAGCTGAAAGGCCGCTGGCCCGGCACGCTCATTCTTGACAGCAAGGTCGGCGCCGGCGGGCGCATCGCGGCTGACTTTGTGAAGCGCGCACCGGCCGATGGCGCCACGCTGTTGCAAGTGCCGTCGTCGATCATCACGCTGTACCCGCACACCTATGGCCGCAAGCTGAATTACGACCCGCTGGTCGACTTCATTGCCCTCACGCCGCTGGCGGCGTACACCATCTCCATGACCGTGGGCCCGATGGTGCCGGCCGAGGTGAAAACCGTGGCCGACTTTTCGCGCTGGGCCAAGGCCAACCCGGACAAAGCCAACTACGGCATCCCGGCGCCCGGCTCGGCGCCGCACTTCGCCGGCATGATGTTCGAGCGCGCCACGGGTGTGCCGCTGAAGAGCATTCCGTACAAGGGCGGCGCGCCGCTGCTGCAAGACTTGTTGGGTGGGCAAATTCCTGTGGCCTTCAACGTCATCAGCGAAGTGCTGGCGCATGTCAAGGCCGGCCGGCTGCGGTCACTGGCCGTCACCAGCCCGCAGCGTTGGGCCGCCCTGCCTGATGCGCCCACCTTCGTGGAACTGGGCTTCAAAGACATCGTCATCGTTGAATTTCTCGGCTGGTATGCGCCGGCTAAAACGCCGCCCGAGTTGGTGCGCCAGCTCAATGCGGCGGTGCAAGACGCCCTGGCTTCGCCCGACTTGCAAGAGGTGTACGGCCGCACCGGCCTGGTGCCCCTGCGCGAGTCGCCCGACGCCTTTGCCGTGCGCGTGAAGGATGAGCTGGCGCGCTGGAGCGGCGTGGTGAAAACCACCGGCTTCACCGCAGAGGACTGATGCGCTTGCCCAATACCGTCACGTTGAACGGCGCGCAAACGCTGGTGCGCCTGCTGCAAGCCGAGCGCGTGCCCGCCGCCTTTGGCATCGTGGGCGGCAAGCTGGCGCCGCTGCTGCACGCGCTCTCGCTGTCTAACATCCCGTTCCATGGCATACGCCACGAGGCCGCTGCGCCGATGATGGCCGCGGCCGTTTTCGCCAGCACGGGGCGCATCGCCGTGGCGCTGGGTGAAATGGGGCCGGGCGGCTTGAACCTGGCCAGTGGCGCGGGCGTGGCGTTCAACAACAACCTGGCCGCGTTGCTCATCACCACCAACCAGCACCGCGCCGCGGCCTACCCGCACCAGGGCATGTTCATGGACATGGACACGCGCGCCGTGTTGGCGCCGCTGACCAAATGGAACGCCACGGTGAACGATGCGCGGCGCCTGCCGGAGCTGGTGCGCACGGCCTTGCGTGAAGCCTTGAGTGGCCGGCCGGGGCCGGTGCATCTGGACATTCCGCAAGACGTGCTGGCGCAAATGGTTGTGTGGCGCGGCGATGAATTTGACGTGGCGCCGCAGCGCTACCGGCCCACCACCGGCCCGCGGCCCGCGGCCAGCAGCGTGCACGAAGCGGTGGCGTTGTTGCGCACAGCGCGCCGCCCGCTGCTGGTGGCCGGTGGCGGCGTGGTGCACGCGCATGCCGATGCCTTGGTGCGCGAACTGGCCGCACGTTTGCAGGCCCCGGTGGTGCCCACCCAAATGGCGCTGGGCGTGGTGGCCACGGCGCACCCGGCGTTCATCGGCCATGGCGGCTTGATTTCGGGTGACGCCGTCAAGCGTGCGTTCGAGCAGGCTGATGTGATCGTCAGCATCGGCTGCCGTTTCTCTTCTTGGCTGTGGGACGAGCGCGGCCCGCTGGCACGCCGCGAGCATGCGCTGATCAGCATCAACATCGACGCCTCAGCCTTGGGCTCGCCGGCGCTGCATGAAGTGGCGATGCAGGCCGATGCACGGCTGGCGTTGGAAGACCTGCTGGCCGCCCTGCCCACGCAAGCCAGCACCGAAGCAAGCTGGCTGCCCGGCCTGCGCACCGTGCGTGCGGCTTACATGGAACGTTTGCAGGTGATGGCCGGCGACACCCACGCCACCATGCACCCGGCCGCGCTGGCCCATGCCGCAGCACTTGCCCTGCCGGCCGACGCGCTGGCCGTGTACGACGGCGGCCACACCACGTTCTGGAGCAACGACCTCACGCCCGTGCACGCAGTGCGCACCCGCTTCCACGACCCCGGCATGAGCCACCTCGGCTTTGGCCTGCCCTATGCGCTGGCGCTGCAACTCATGCACCCGGGCCGGCTGGTGGTGAACCTCACCGGCGACGGCGCCTTCGGCTTCACGCTGCAAGAGCTGGACACGGCGCGTCGGCTCAAGCTGCCGGTTGTCAACATCATCCACAACAACGCCGCCTGGGGAATCATCCGCATGGGCCAGCGCATGGCGCTGAATTTCGAGTTCGGCACCTCGTTGGCCGACACCGATTACGCGGCCATCGCTCGCGGTTTCGGCTGCCATGGCGAGGTGGTGGAAGACGCGCGCTACATTCCCGCAGCCCTGGCCCGCGCCCGCGCCAGCGGCCTGCCCGCGGTGATCGACTGCCGCACCAAGTTCCTGCCCCACCCTGCTGCGCCAGCCTTCGGCAGCATGAACCGCTATGGCTTCGACGCCCTCACCCGCGCCAGCGTGGCGCCCAAGGAGAACACCGTGAACGACACCCACCTGTTGATCAACGGCGAGCGCTGCGCCGCCACCGAAGGCGCCACCTTCGAGCGCCGCAACCCGATGGACGGCGCCGTGGCCACCCGCGCCGCCGCGGCCACGCCGCAAGACGCGCTGCGCGCCGTTGATGCCGCCGCCGCGGCCTTCCCGGCCTGGGCCGCCAAGGGCCCGGGCGAGCGCCGCGCCGTGCTCATGAAGGCCGCCGAGGTGCTGGAAAGCATGGCCCCGCGCTTCGCCGCCGCCATGGCCGTCGAGACCGGCGCGGCCGCACCCTGGGCCGGCTTCAACGTGCACCTGGCCGCGGGCATGCTGCAAGAGGCCGCGGCGTTAACGACCCAGATCAGCGGCGAGGTGATCCCGTCCGATGTACCCGGCAGTTTGGCCCTGGCGGTGCGCGCGCCGGCCGGGGTGGTGCTGGGCCTGGCACCGTGGAATGCGCCGGTGATCCTGGGCGTGCGCGCCATCGCCGTGCCGCTGGCCTGCGGCAACACGGTGGTGCTGAAAGGCTCAGAGCTTTGCCCGGCCACGCATGGCTTGATCGTTGAAGCCTTGAACGAAGCCGGCCTGCCGCCCGGCGTGCTCAACTTCATCACCAACGCGCCGGCCGACGCCGCTGCGGTGGTGGCAGCGATGGTGGCGCACCCGCGCGTGCGGCGCGTCAACTTCACCGGCTCCACCCGCGTGGGCAAGGTCATTGCGCGCCTGTGCGCGGAGCATTTGAAGCCCGTGGTGCTGGAACTCGGCGGCAAGGCGCCGCTGCTGGTGCTGGCTGATGCCGACCTGGAAGCCGCGGTCAACGCTGCCACCTTTGGCGCCTTTGCCAACAGCGGACAAATCTGCATGAGCACCGAGCGCATCGTGGTCGATGAAGCGGTGGCCGATGCCTTCGTGGCCAAGCTCGCCGCCCGCGCCGTGGGCCTGCCCCTGGGCGACCCGCGCAAGGGCCCGGTGGTGCTGGGCTCGGTGGTCGACATGGCCACGGTGGAACGCTGCAACGCCCTCATCGACGACGCGCTGGCCCAGGGCGCCACGCTGGTGTGCGGCGGCAAATCAGAAAACACCTTGATGCGTGCGACGCTGCTCGACCATGTCACGCCACAGATGAAGATCTACAGCGAAGAAAGCTTCGGCCCGGTCAAACCCATCGTGCGCGTGCAGGGCGAAGACGAAGCGGTGCGCGTGGCCAATGACAACGCCTATGGCCTGTCAGCCGCCGTGTTCACGCGCGACACCGCGCGCGGCTGGCGCGTGGCGCAGCGCATTGAATCGGGCATCTGCCACGTCAACGGCCCCACGGTGCACGACGAAGCACACATGCCGTTTGGTGGCGTGAAGGGCTCGGGCTACGGCCGTTTTGGCGGCAAGGCCGGCGTTGAGGCCTTCACGGAACTGCGCTGGGTGACGCTGCAGATGGGGGAGCGGCACTATCCGTTTTGAGCAGTCGCTCGTTGAAACAGCAGGAACCCGGGTCAAATCAATCCGCTTGGGTTCGAGATGCCCGCACGCGGCGCGCCGGCAATGCCATGGCGCGGCAGCCATGAAGGTTGGCGCACCGGCTGTTGCTTTGACGTCATGGCATGCAGGTATTACGCTACGCGCTTTCGTAATGCTGGAGATCAAGCATGGCCGACGCCACCACGATGACGACCAAAGGCCAGGTAACGGTGCCACGGGAAATACGCGACCGGCTCGGCCTGAAGTCCGGCGACAAGATGGCCTTCACGATGCTCAGTGATGGCACCGTCGTCATGCGGCCGAAGACGCGGCGTCTGGCGGAACTGGCGGGCTTGCTCACACGCCCCGGACAGCCCAAGGTTGCCGTCGCGGACATGAACCAGTTCAAGGCGACCGTGGCGACGAAGCCGACGAAGCCGACGAAACGACAGCCGCGATGAGCAGCCGCTCGGCGCCCAAAGTGGCTCGCGCCGCAACGCACGGCGCGGTGGTTGCGCCGTGACCCTCGCCATCGACACCAACATACTGGTGCGCCTGCTCGTGCGCGACGACGAAGCGCAGTACGCGGCGGCGCAGCGACTGGTGGATCAGGCGGCCGCTGCTGCGCAGCCGGTGCTGATCGTGCTTGGCGCCTTGCTCGAAACCGAATGGGTGCTGCGCAGCCGCTACAAGCTCGACAAGGCCAGTATCGCGGGCGCATTCACCGCGCTGCTGGAAAGCGCTGACGTGGAATTCGAGCACCCGCCCACCGTGGAAGAAGCGCTCTACGTCTGGGCCCAGCACCCGGGTGCCGACTTCGCCGATTGCCTGCTCATCGCGCGCGCCGCACACCTCGGCCGCAGCCGTTTTCTGACCTTCGACGCCGGCGCGGCCCAATTGCCCGGTGTGGAGCTGCTCACATAGCCGATTCCGTCCCGCGGTCTTGGCGCCCGGGTCGATTGGGCGCGAAGTGGCGGGCACTGCCACGACTTTCAACTCGGCGCATCCACAATCTGGAGCATGCGCGCCAGGCCAACGCACCTTCAGCATGTCTCGGCGTGGCCCTAACGCCGCGCGCCTCATGGAGGACGCGCCATTGGCTGACCGACCGGACAGGTTGGCGTTGCAGGTAGGCCTGCGCATTCACCTGCTTGCTTCACCGCGGCTCGTTCTTCCCGATGGGGTTGAGCTGCCGCTCGAGCGCAAGGACGCCGCGCTGCTGGCGATCCTGTCGCTTGATGGGCCAACGGCCCGGCCAAGGCTGGCTGCGCTGTTGTGGCCCGCCACCACCGAAGCGCAGGCCCGCGCCAACCTGCGACAGCGCTTGTTTCGCCTGCGGCGCAGCGCCGCGCAGGAACTGGTGCGCGACCTGGGTGCGCTGCAACTGGCCGATGATGTGGTGCTCGACCTGACCGACGCGCTGCAACACCTGGACAGCGACCCAAATGACGGCGCGGGCGAGTTGCTCGGCGCGCACGACTACGCCGCCGACGCCGTGCTCGAGGCATGGGTCACGCAGGCGCGGCAACGCTGGGGCGAGACCCGCCTGGCACGGCTGGCCGAGCGCGCCAGCCAACTCGAGAAGACCGGCGCGATCGTTGCGGCGCTGGCCTATGCGCAGCGCATCGCCAGCGAGAACCCCGCTCTCGAACATGCGCACCGTCGCCTGATGCGGCTGCACTACCTGCGCGGCGACCGCGCCGCGGCCCTGCTTGCGTACGAGCACTGCCACGCTGCCATCGGCCGTGAAATCGGCGTGCGCCCTGGGCATGAAACGGTGCAGTTGGCAGCCCTCATCGAGCGCAGCGGCGAGCTGCCGCAGGCGACGCCGCAGCCACGCCCCGCGGCCACCCTGCGCCCGCCAAGGCTGGTGGGGCGCGATCATGAATGGCGCCTGCTCGCGGCGGCGGCCGCTGCCAACCAGGCCGCGCTGATCCTGGGCGAGCCGGGCATCGGCAAAACCAGGCTGCTTGGCGACTTTGCGGGCAGCGAACATTCATCGCCCGTTTTCGGTGGACGCCCCGGCGACGCGGCGCTGCCCTATGCCCTGCTGGCGCGCATCGTGCGCGGCCTCGAACAGGGCTTCGGCGCTGTGAGTACGGGCTGGGTACGAGATGAACTCGCGCGCATCGTGCCCGAGTTCGGCGCCGCGCCCGCCACCCCGTTGGCACCCCTGCGCTTGCAGCAAGCACTGACACAGGCATTGGCCGCGTGGTGTGATTCAGGGCTGCGGTTGTTGGCCATCGACGACCTTCAGTTCAGCGACGATGCAACGCTCGAACTGCTGCTGCCATTGGTCGGCGCGGGTGCGCAACCCCGCCTTGGCTGGCTGCTCGCCGCGCGCGAGCATGAGTTGCCGCAATGCGTGATCGACTGGCTGAGTGTCGATGCGGCGCAGGCGCTGCAACGGGTCGTATTGGGCCCGCTCGACGTGCCCGCGGTGCAGGCCCTGCTGACCTCGCTGGAACTGCCCGGCCTGGACGCCGCGGCCTGGGCGGCGCCGCTGGCGCGCCACACCGGCGGCAACGCGATGTTCATCCTCGAGACGCTGATAGCGATGCTCGAAGCCAACCCGGCCGCGCCGGCTGGCAACCTGCCTGGCCTGCCGCGCCTGCCGGCACCGGCTCGAGTCGGCGCGCTGATCGAACGCCGTCTGGCCCAGCTCAGCGCGCCGGCGCTGAAGCTGGCGCGGGTGGCCGCGCTGGCCGGCCAGGACTTCAGCGCCGCGCTGGCCGCAACCGTGCTGCAACAGCACCCGCTGGACGTGGCCGACGCCTGGCGCGAGCTCGAAGCCGCGCAGGTGATCAGCGACAACGCATTCGCCCACGACCTGATCTTCGAAGCCACGCTGCGTTCGGTGCCAGCCGCGATTGCGCGCCTCATGCACCACGACATTGCGCGCGTGCTGCAGGCACACGGCGGCGCGCCGGCGCGGCTGGCGCAGCATTGGTTCGAAGCGGGCGAATGGCGACCCGCCGGAGAAGCCTTCGTGCAAGCTGCGCTTCGCGCCCAAGCCGCTTCGCGGCACGCCGAGGAAACCGGGCTATGGCAGCGCGCGGTGAGCTGCTTCGAGCGCGCCGGCGAGCGGACGGCGGCGTTCGAGGCGCGCCGCAGCAGCATCGACAGCGTGATGGCGTCGCAGCCCGTGAGCGAAGCCGTGGCGCTGACCGAGCGCCTGCTCGCCGAAGCGCAGAGCGACGCCGAGCGGCTCGGTGCAAACCTGGCGCATGCCACGGCCATGCTGCTTGCGAACCGGGTGCAGGAAGGCCATGCCGCCGCGCTCGAAGCCGGCATGCTGGCGCGCCAGTTGGCCCGGCCCTGGGACGAGTTCGAAGCCGCGCGCCGCTGCGCCACGGCGTTGGCCCAGTTGGGCCGCGCCAACGAAGCTGCGGCCTTGCTCGAGGCCTTCGGCCAAAGAGTCGCCAGCGACGGCAGCACGCAGCAGCGCTACGACTATTGGTCGGATCTGGGCTATGTGCTGGTCATCGCCTGCCGCAAGCGCAACGCGCTGCAAGCGCTGCAATCGGCCATCGAACTGGCCACCCAGCTCGGCAAGCATCACGAGGTGGTGACCTGCACCACCAACCTGACCGGCTTGAGCGCACAACTCGGCCGGCCCGAGCAGGCCCATGCCCATGCCGAACGTGCTTATCGGCTGCGTGCCGAAAACGAAGCCACCATCGACATCGTCAGCGGTGCCAGCGAAATGAACCTGGCCATGTGCGAGGCGGTGCTCGGCCGCTTTGATGCGGCGCTGGCGCACTTTGATTCGGCGCGTGGCAAGTTTGCAGGCAGCGACGCGGTCGTGTGGCGGACCACATGCCATACCAGCCAAGGTTTCGTCTGGCTGATGCTTGGCCAAACCACCCGCGCCGCGCAGGCCATGCAGGAGCCGCCGCCCGCCGCAGCGCCGGCCTGGCTGCATGCGCGCCGCCTGGTGGTTGAAGGGCGGGTGGCGCGCGCGCTGGGATCCGCGGCGCTGCCCAAGGTGACGCTCGCGCTCGAACTGCTCGATCAAGCCGACGATCCCTTCCAGCGCCTGCTGGCCGAACTCGACCTCAGCCGCGAAGTGGATGCGGCGCAGGCGGTATCGATATGTCGTCACTGCCGCGAGCGCGCCGAAAGTCTCGAACTGCTGGCCATCGGCGCCAAGGCCAGGGTGTTCGAGATCGAGGCGCATCTGCGCGCGGGCGATGCCGCCGCTGCGGCGCAAGCAGCCGCCCTTCTATGGCCGAGCCTCGAAAGCTGTCGCCCTCAGGATCTCTATTGGCCCGAGGCGTTATGGATCACCCATCGCGCCTTCGAGGCCGGCGGCGATTCGAGTGCGGCGCTGGAGGCTTTGCAGCAGGCCGCGCACTGGATCAAGCATGCCGCGCTCCCGCATGTGCCGCCTGCGTTCCACGACGCCTTCGTGCAGCGCAACGCCACCAACCACGCCGTGCTCGCGCGCGCGCGAAGCCAGTAACGCGCCAGGAACGCAGGGGCGGCTATCTTGCTGCTGCCGATCCCAGCCTGCGCGATCGACATTTCTCGCATGCGCTGCCCAACCCACTCTGGAGGAACCCAACATGATCGCCATCTTCGTAGGTTTCACGCGCGCCATATCGACGCTCGCGACAGCCGTTTTGTTCGGAGCTGTTGCACCTGCAAATGCCGTTCCGGTGCAGATCGAGTTCGACGCTTCTTTGTCGTTCGACAGGAACGCCGTCGTGGCCGCCGGCGGGATCAAAGCGGCTGACGTCATAGCCGAAATCTTCGGCGCTGGGTTCGGCAGTGCGGGGACGGTTCCGCTCACAGGTAGTTTTAGCTACGAGAGCACAACGCCTGTCTTTCAACAGCAGCTTGCGGGCACCAGCAGCGTTGCGAACTACCTGGGCGCCGTGACCGCGGCACAACTTCGGATCGCTGGTGGCCCTGCGGTGGCCGCATCCATGCCGGTGATCAATTCTTCGCCGTCAAACGGTCTGTTCGTCACGGGCGTGGGGCCGAACAACTCTTGCCTCGGGGGCGACATCAGCTTGTGCGGCACCGCCCCTTTCGTTGCGACCACCAACGCCGCGCTGGTCGCGGACAACACCAGCGTCGTCATTACTGGGTCTGGCGGAGCGGTCACGTTCACCACACGAGACAGTTTCAGCGTGGCACTTGGCGCAACGACTGCTGCACAAGAGTTCGCGCCGTCCTTTAGCACCGGAGTCGTGGGTGACGTCTTCGTCGAAGGTTTGCTGTTTTTTGCGGTCGGCAACCTTGGGGCAAACCTGTTCGACTCCGCTGCCTTACCGTCGTCAGCGGCATTCTTCGACCTCAACCAAATTGACACAACGGTCATCGCCATTTTGTTCAACGGTCCGAAACTCATTTCACCGTTCGTTGCGCAAGGGTCGGCATCGAATATCTCGATCAGTGCACCGATACCCGAACCGCAAACTTATGCGCTGTTACTGGTGGGGTTGACCATACTGGGTGCCGTCGCAAGACGTCGCACTTCATCTTGACGGCAGTAATATTTTTGCCAACAACTTAGTGGCCTTCCGCTCGGTTTTAAAATAGAAAGCAATCGGCGCCACTTAGAAACCTTCACTCGCGCCTACATGTGCCACCTACAAACCAGTTGTAATTTAAAACATGCGAACCCTATTTCTCCTCACTCTATTAAGTTTCTTACCTCAGACTGTTCTTGGTGAGAGTTGCAATGACAATTTCAGAAGTGCATGCATGTGGCCGTCTTGGGGAGGCAGGCAAGCTTGCTATGACCAATGCATGTTCAACTGCGAGAGGATAAGAGAGGGGGTAAGTGAACTCAGCGAACCTGCTCACCCCTGGCACGGTATAGCATATGCTGTGGAAGATGATCGAATGATTGGCAAATCCCTGCAATCCAGTGCTGATGAGGCGAGAAAAATGGCACTCGCCTCGTGCAGAGAAATGTTCCCAACGAACAGATGTATATCCGTAGCAACTTTGACCGAAGGTTGCATCGCCATCGCCGGGCGCGACAAAGAAGTCTTCTACGTTCGGCCAGCAACCCGACGCAAAGATGCCGAAGCAGCGGCTATTCAATCTTGTAATTCAAAGGACGGCCGCGGGCAATGCCAGATTCAAGCTGGGTACTGTGTTTACGGTCATTGGAATCCCGATGCACCGGATACATTGATCGGTGAGATGACAGCGCAGTTCCGTCAACTGCGTGAAATTCTTGCCCCGACGCCATCCCCTCAATCCGTACCGCCGAAACTTACTCCGCCCGTCAACCCAACTGACTACCATGGTGTTTGGATGGCACGAGTGAATGGTTCTGGTACTCCAAGTCAGCTTCAATGGGCCGCAGCATCAACTAAGGCAGGTGCAGAAGCTGCTGCAATGAATGCCTGCCAGAAAAAGGGTTCTCTGTGCACCTTGCTGAGTTTGTACCAAGGGATGGATTGCGCAGCGGTTGCCATAGATCAAAATGGTTTGATGCATGTGGACACCGGCCCTACGCTTGAACGAGGAAGGAAGTACACTTTGCAAAAATGCGTCAACGCTGGATCCGGCAATTGTTCATTGTTCGGCGACACATACTGTCCGGGAAAGTAGCTCGCAGCACGCCGTTGACCAACCAAACCTTCGGCCGCGCCGAAAGAGTAGGTTCCGCAACTTCCACTAAAACAGCCGCGGATCAAACCTGAAGGGATTGCGTTCGACCGTGAGCTTGATCGCGCTGTACATCGGGTGGGCCGGGTTGAGCAGGAGGTTGTGCTCGCTGGGTTCGATGAGCGACGGCACCCAAAGGCCCAGGCTTGAGCCGCTGGCCAGCCACTTCATGCCAATGGACTGGGTAATGGATTGATTGCTGCGCCAGTCGACTGGCAAGCCGATGCTGTTGACATCGGTGAGCGTGGCAGCAGCGGGCAGGCTCAGCCGCATGAGCGCCAGATCTTTCGGGTTGGCACCGTTGGCGTGGACGCGCTTTTCCAGTTGGCACAGTGCGCGGCTGGCGCCGGCGTAGACGATTTGACCGGGGCCCATGGTGTGCCAACGACCGTTGCCCAGCGTCGAGCCGACGCCCAGCGATGCGAGGATGACTCGATCAGGCGGTTGGGGCCTGGCGCAAAAGCCGATGCGCCAGACCGTTGTCAAACAACACCGCCGTATTTGATGGCCAGCAGGATGTCTTTGACGCGCTGCGCACCGTAGGAGGTCTTGGCGGCCTCCAGCGGGGTCTCGCCTTCGAGCATGGGGTGAGGCTTGCGCAGCCACTGGGAGGCCTCGGCCTCGTCCTCGAAGGTGTCAGACGCCATCTGGTCGAGCTCAAGCAGGCGCACGACACCTTCAGCGGCATGCATGGGCAGCAGTTGATCCTTGGCGGCACGGCGATTGGCGGTGCCTCGATCCAGGTCCAGATATTCGGCCACGGTGCCCTTTCCCAGGCCGAGGAAATCGCCCAGAGGCGTGATGGCCCGGCTGGAAATGCCGCGCTTGACGATCTTGTGGGCCGAAACAATGTCGATCTTGTACGCGCCGGCGCGCTTGCTCCTGGCGGTGCCCGCCATGGGTTTGCCCGAAGCGGCCTTCGCTGCGGCGGCCTTGCCTGCCGGGATCAAGGCCCCGCTGGCGGGGCTGTCTGCGAGAAGTGACCAAAGGGACGCACGGGCCTTGTCACGGCTGATCTGCTGGGCGATGGTGGCGGTGGCTTTGGTCATGCGTCAATTACACCACGATGATGCGTCATTTGCAACGCACGACTGTGCCGAAAGCTGGTGCCGAAAGCTCGAACACCCGCTGTCTGGCCGCCATGCGTCTTCAGCAAATGTGGCTCTGCCGCTTTGCACATCCGCCTCGGCGGCTTGGCGCAAAGCGACAGGTCTGGGGGCGCCCTAAAGCCAGAACATCCCCGCCGCCACCGCCGTGGGCAGCAGCGCGCCGAGCAACAAGCCGCCGGCACCGATCGACTCGTCTTCAAAGCCGCGCCGCAGCAGGGCCACGCCGGCCGGGTTGGGCGCGTTGGCAATCACCGTTAAACCGCCGCCGGCCACGGCGCCGGCCACCAGCATGTATTTCGCCTCGTCGCTCATGCCTTCGAGCAGTGAGCCCAGGTAGGTGAGCGCGGCGTTGTCGGTGATCGCTGTCAACCCCAACGCGCCGAAGAACAAGGCCATGGGTTCGAGGCTGGAAACGATCGGCTGCAGCCACCATTGCTGCGCCCCACCCAGCACCACCAAGCCGGCCAGGAAGAAGCCCACCAACAAGGCTTCCTTGATGATCAGCGGCGTCTGAAAGCGCTCGTAGGCTTGCGCAAAACCCAGGAACAACATGAACACACCCAGGAAGATCACCGGGTGGTGCGCGAACGCCACCACCGCGGCGAGAAAGGCAAGGTGGATGGCGCTGACGATGGGCGGTACCCGCGGCGCGTTGGCCTGGCCGCGATCCCTACCGTCACTTTCTTCACCGCATGCCGCGCCTGAAGCGCCAAGGTGCTGGCGCAGCAGCCAGGTGATGGCCGTGGCGTTCACGACCACGGCGATGCAGGCCTTCCAGCCGAAGGTGGCTGCCATGAAGGCGCTGCTCCAACCCCAGGTGGCCGCGACCATCAACACCGGTGGCGCCGCGAACGAAGTCAGCGTGCCGCCTACCGAGATGTTGACGAACAGCACGCCCAGCGCGCCGTATTTCAGCGCCTCGGGCATGCCCGGGCGAAACACGCGCGGGGCCAGCAACAGCGCGGCCAGCGTCATGGCCGCGGGCTCCGTGATCAACGAGCCGATCAAGGGCACCGCGGCCAGGCACAGCCAGGTTTCGGCCACCACGCTGCGCCCGGGCAGCCTGCGCGCGCTGGCCATCAGCAAGGCTTGAATCGCGTCTAACACCGGCCTGGAGCCGGCAATCACCATCACCACAAACACAAACATCGGCTCGGTGAACTGGCGCGATTGCGCATAGTCGATCGCCCTGTCGCCCCCCAGCACGGCGGCCATGGCCACGATCAACACCGTGGCCCAAAAACCGAACACAACTTCGACTTCGCCCAGCAGGTGAAAGAGCCCGCTGTGCCGGGGGTGGCGGTGCGCCAGGCGTTCGAAGTATTTGGTGGCGAAGGTGTGAACCAGCGCGATGGCAAAGAGTGCGGCGGCCAGGGTGTCCATCATCATGCGACACATGATGGCAGCACTTGCCGCAGGGCTCGATGCACGGGTTTGGAGCCATGATGACAACCATCAACGCAGCAAAGGCAAACGCATGCAAGCAGCAGGCTTCGTTCAAGACAAGGTCATCGTCGTCACGGGCGCTGGCGGCGGCATTGGCCGCGACTTCGCGCTGGCGCTCGGCCGTGAAGGCGCCAAGGTGGTGGTCAACGACCTCGGCGCCTCGGTGCAAGGCGATGGCGCAGACGCCACGCGCGCGCAGGCGGTGGTTGACGAGATCGTGGCTGCGGGCGGCATGGCCGTGGCCAACAGCGACAGCGTGAGCGACTGGAACGCGGCGCACCGCATCGTGGCGCAGGCCGTGGACACCTACGGCCGCATCGATGCCGTGATCAACAACGCCGGCATCCTGCGCGACCGCTTCTTCTTCAACATGAGCCTGGACGAATGGCGCAGCGTGATCGACGTGCACCTGAACGGCAGCTTTTATGTGTCGCGCGCCGCGGCGCCGCATTTCAAGAGCCAGCAGTCAGGCTCGTACATCCACATGGTGTCGACCTCGGGGCTGGTGGGCAACCTGGGCCAGGCCAACTACTCGGCCGCCAAACTGGGGCTGGCCGCGTTGTCGAAGTCGATCGCCATGGACATGGCGCGGTTCAATGTGCGCTCCAACTGCATCGCGCCGTTTGCGTGGAGCCGCATGATCGGCTCGATTCCCACCAGCACGCCGGAGCAAAAGGCGCGTGTCGAACGCCTGCAAGGCATGCAGACCGCCAAGATTGCGCCGCTCGCCGTTTACCTGGCCAGTGAGCGCTCGGGCGACGTGTCGGGCCAGATCTTCGCCGTGCGCGCCAACGAGATTTTCTTGATGAGCCAGAGCCGGCCGCTGCGTTCAATGCATGCCAGCGAAGGCTGGACGCCGCAGACGGTGGCCGAGCGCGCGATACCGGCTCTGCGGCCCAGTTTTTACTGGCTGGACAGGTCGCAAGACGTGTTCGACTGGGACCCTGTTTGAGGTTTCAGCGCCGCATGGCCGGCACCAACCGGTCTGCCGGGGCGATGGAGGCATCGCTGTCCAGCTCAATGGCCACCTGCGTGCACACCGCGCGGCACAGCGTGGCCACGCGCTCGCTTTGCAGCCGGTAGTACATCTGCGTGCCTTCGCGCCGCTTGGCCAACACGCCGCAGCGGTAGAGCATGCTCAGGTGCTGCGACATGTTGGGCTGCGTGGTGTCGATCTCGGCCAGCAACTCGGACACGTTCTTTTCACCATTGCACACCGCGCTGATGATCTTCAGGCGGATCGGCGTGGACAGCACTGAAAACAACTCTGCAACCGAATCGAAAACCTGGTCTTGTGCCTGCTTCGAGTCCATGCGGCTGTCTCGGTGGGTGCGAACGAATTGATTCTATTCGCAAGCACCGATATTGCGATGCAGCTCACTTGGAACAGCTCACTTGAAACGGTAATGCTGGCGGTTCAGCACCGCGGCAATGGCCGTCACCTCTTCAGGAAACAGGCCTAGATTGAGTTGGGTGTTGCACTGCTCAACCATGCCGCGCAGGAAGCCGGCCGTCTTGATGCGTTCACCCGGCCGGTAGACCGCGGAGCCGTCGCCGCCGAACTTGCTGACATGGCATTCGGCACAGTTGTGTTCCTTGATCAAACGCCCGCCCAGCGCCAGGTCTGCGCCGCGAAAGATATCCGGCACCGGTTGAGCCGCGGCCGCCACGGCCCAAAGCGCGCCGCCCCACGCAACGGCCCATCGTTTGCACTGCATACCCGCTCCAATCACCCCCGAACGTTCGATGCTATATCGCAGCCATCACTTCGGCGCCTGCTGCTCCAGCAGCAAGTAGGTGTTGTAGGCGTTCATGCGGTTCACCGCGCGAAACAGCGGCATGCGTTCGAAGCGCGACCAATCGGCCTTGGCGTACGCCTCGTCAAAGGGTTCAAGCTCACGCGCTGCAGCGCCCATGGTCTGGCGCAAATAGACCAGGTAGTCGCGCGTCAGGGTCAGGTCGGCCACGGCATCGAGCGACGGCGGGCCATGCCCGGTGATCACCACCTTGGCCTTGTAACTGATGAGGTGAGTCAGGGACTCGATCCATTGCCCGCTGTCGGCCTGGCCAACAAAGGGAATGCGGCCCTGGAACGCCAGGTCGCCAGCAAACAGCACGCTGAGCTGAGGCACATGCACGACCAAATCTTCGGGTGTGTGCGCCGGCCCGACATGCCGGATGCGGAAGTCGAACGCGCCCACACGCAGGTTGGTTTCCGCCTGGTCGAGCCAGCGATCGGCGGCAACCAGATGCGTCTTCGCGTCGATCCAGGGGAACAGTTCCTGGCGGCTGGCTTCGAGGCGCAGGCGTGCGGTTTCTGACGTGATGTATTCGCGCCCGAACGCATGGGCAATGATGCTGGCACCTGCCGCCTTGAACGCATGCAAGCCGTAGATGTGGTCAGCGTGATAGTGCGTGACGATGAGGTGGCGGATCGGCTGCGGCGTGACGCGGCGAATCTCGGCGATCAATTCCTCGGCCAGCGCGGGCGAGCCCAGCGCATCGATCACCACCACGCCGTCGCCCGTGACCACGAAGCTGGCGTTGGAGATGAAGTTGCGGTTGGCGGCCGAGCCCATCGCCGCCTCGCCCTGCACCGTCCACACGCCCGGGGCCACGCTCTGGGCCCGCACCACCGGCTGCGCCGCCTGCGCGCTGGCAAGGCCAACGACCGCGGCCACAGCAATGGCCAGCGCAGCAGGCCAGCGTTTCATGGCCGCGTTGCACCCATCGCAGACCGGCCTTGACTTCAAGGCTTGATGTAGGCGCTGCCCTGAGCCTGCAGCTTGGCGATGCGCACCACGCCCGATGGCGTGAACGTGGCTTCCTGGATGAACTGCTCTTTCTTCAGCTCGCGGTTCTTCAGCGTGATCTCGCAGATCTCGAACGCCACGCCGCGGCTCTTGAGCGCCGACACCAGCGGCGCGTACTCGGTGCCGTTGGCCGCCTTGGCGCCTTCCATCAGCATGTCAACGCCTTCGGCATGCGTCACCACCGTGATCTTTGCCGCCGGGTCCACGTCGAGGTGGTTGCGCAGGTTGCGCAAGCCTTTCAGGCCCTGCGCCGCCACGTTGTCGATGTGATAAACGACGCGGTCTTGTGCCCACGACGTGCTGGCAAGCAGGCACAGCGCCGTGCTGACGATGAACTGGCGAAACGTGGTCATGAGTGTTTCCTATCGGTGGTTGAAGTGAGGTTCCAACAGCGCAACCAGGCCGTCAAACCATGCCAGGATTCTTGGCCATGCCCACCAGCTTGGGCGTGTTGACCTGGCGCGGTTTGACGCGCCCGCCCTGGGCCTTGAGCCAGCCTTCGACCACGTCCCACACCGGCTTGTTGCCCGGCGCTGTACGCGCTTCTTCGGCCACCGGCGCCCAGCCCGCAACCTTGTATTTCTTGTCGGCTTCGATCGGCTTGCCGGCCAGGCGCATGTCGCTGATGCGGCTGCCCATCCTGGCCAGCGGGTCGCAGGTGTAGGCCAGGCCGCCCACGCGCACCATGTCGCCACCTTGCTGGTAGTACGGGTCGGGGTTGAACAGGTTGTCGGCCACGTCTTCAAGAATCGTCTTGATCGTCTCGCCGCTCATGTCATTCACCGTGGCGTAGGGATAGGTGATGGCCAACTGATCCATCATCAATTCGCGCGTGATGGTGTCGCCCGGCAGCAGCGTGGTGCCCCAGCGAAAGCCCGGCGAAAACGCGATCTCGGCGCCCTGCACGTCCATCAGCGCGTCGCAGATCAGCTGGTCCCACGAGCCGTTGAAGTTGCCGCGGCGGTAAAGCAACCCATCGGTCACGGCGAGCTTGTCGGCCAACTTGGTTTCATAGGGCGCACGCACCTTGGTGATGAGTGCGGCCATCTCGGGGTCGGCCTTGATCTGGTTGGCAAAGACCGGCAGCAAGCGGTAGCGAAAGTCCACCACCTGGCCACCCTTCACGTCGAAATCCATCAGGCCCAGGAACTTGCTGTTGCTGCCGGCGTTGGTGACCAGCGTCTTGCCACCGGGGTTGCTGACGGGCACCGCAACGGGCACGCCATCGTGCGTGTGGCCGCCGAAGATGGCGTCGATGCCGCGCACGCGCGTGGCCATCTTCAGATCGACATCCATGCCGTTGTGCGACAGCAGCACCACCACCTGTGCGCCCTTGGCGCGCACCTCGTCCACCACCTTTTGCAGGTTCTCTTCCTGGATGCCGAAGCTCCAGTCGGCCACCAGGTAGCGCGGGTTGGCGATGGGCGTGTACGGAAAGGCCTGGCCGATGACGGCGCAGGCAATGCCGTTGATCTGGCGCAGCGTGTAGGGCTTGAACACGGGGTCGCCGAAGTCAGCGGTCTTGATGTTTTGCGCCAGGAACTCGATGCGGCCTTTGAAGTCTTGCTCGACGATTTCCTTCACGCGCTGCATGCCGTAAGTGAACTCCCAGTGGCCGGTCATCACATCCACGCCAAGCAGCTTGGCGGCTTCGACCATGTCTTGCGCGTTCGTCCACAGCGCGGTGGCCGAGCCTTGCCAGGTGTCGCCCCCATCAAGTAGCAGCGCGCCCGGCCGGCTGGCCTTGAGTTGCTTGACCAGCGTGGCCAGGTGCGCGAAGCCGCCGACCCGGCCATAGCGGCGCGCCGCTTGCTCGAAGTTGACCATGCTGTAGCCGTGGGCCAGCGCTGTGCCGGGGCGCACGCCGGCGCGCTGCAACAGCGCTTCGCCCACCAGGTGCGGCAACTGGCCCTGCATCGAGCCCACGCCCAGGTTGACGCTGGGCTCGCGGAAGTAGACCGGCTGCAACTGCGCATGGCAGTCGGTCATGTGCAGGAACGACACGTTGCCGAAGGGTGCGATGTCGTACAGGCCGCGTTGCGCGGTGGCAGCGTCGGCACTGGCATAGCGGCCCAAGCCCATGCCGGCCACCGAGGCGGCGCCCAAGACCTGTGCGAATTCGCGCTTGGAAAGATTCATGATTCCGCAATGAAGAATATGCTGTTTCAAGAAACGCCCGCGGTTGCGGGCGGTCTTGATGGCCTACTGGTTGACCGGTGACTTCGGGTCGAGCAGCAAGGCCATCAGGTGCTTGAGCTGGGTTTCATCAAGCATCTTGCCGTGGCCAAAACGCGGCATGCCCGAACAGGCGTTGTAGGCCTTGGCGTTGTACAGCTTGCCCCAGGTGTACTCAACGATGGGCTTGGCCGCCGCGCTGGCTGGGTCGGCCACGCCGCGAACCTTGCCGTACTGGTACAGGCTGGGGCCGATGGTGCCGAAGGAGATTTCGGCCTTGGCAAGCTGGTGGCAGTTGTAGCAGTTGCCGCCGTTGGCGGCGGTGGCGGCAGAGGCGTCGCTCCAGGTCATGCCGCGGCCGTTCTGCGCCAGCTTCTCGCCTTCACGCCAGTCGCCGATGAAGGCGCCGTCTGCGGGCCATTTCACCGTGGCCAGGTTGGCCGCTTCAATCGCCTTGCTGCGCGCCTCGGGCAGGTCTTTGCCTTGCGCGGCGGAGCACTCGGCATTCGAGGCGTCTTGCTGCAAACGCTCAACCTTGGCAATGCCCTGGTCGCGGAACGAGGCCTTCATCATGTCAGCCATCAGCGCGTCGTAGTTCGGCGCCGGTGCCAAGGCCGCGCAACCGGCAAGTGCCCACAGCGCGGCGGCGATCAAACCCAGTTTTGTTTTGGTCATTTGCTTTGCCCTTCAGCGTTTGAGTGCCGGCGCCACCGACACTGCACCTTGAGCGTTGACGCCCATGTACGCAGAAAGCGCAATCGTCACGTCGGACGCATAGCCCGGGAATGGAAAGCGCTGCTGGCGATAGCAGTCGTTGAGCCGGCGCTGCATGCTCCACATTTCACCGCTGCTCAGGCGGTAGGCGGGCCAGGCGGCGTAGCCAACGCCGTCACCGGGGTTCTTGGTCAGCTCAGGCAGGTCTTGCATGCGGATGCGTTTGCCCGGCTCGGCATGGCACGAGGCGCATGAAAAGTCGTACGGCCCGGCGCGGTAAAAAAAGGCACGCTTGCCCAGCTCGGCCATCTTGCGTTCTTCGGCGTGGCCTTGCGGCAGCTTGAACTTCATGCCGCGCGACGCCGCTGAAATCCAGGCCACGAAGCCTTCGATGTTGACCTGCTCGCCGCGGCCGAACGGCGTGTTGGCAATCTCGGCGGCATTGAAGCCCTGCAGCGTTTCCATGCAGGTCAACAGGCGCGATTCAAGATCTTGCACGCGCTGGGTGTCGGCGAAGTAGCGCGGCAACTCGACGAAGGCGCCCTTCACCACCCCCGGCCCCTTGCCCAAGTCGCAGCGTTCGAGCGAGGCGTTCTTCGGCCCGCGCTTTTGTGCCCACAAGGCCTCGCCTTTGGCTTCGAACAGTTCGGCGGGGTTGCCGTCTTCAAGCATCTTGCGGTATTCGGCGATGCCATCGGCGGCCGATTTGGTTTGCGCCGTGGCGGCCATGGACAGCAGCAGGGCACTCATCACCAGGATTGTTTTCATGCGTTGGCGCCTATGTGATGCGGGGCAGGTTCAGGAAACGACGGCCTCGTCGGTGCGCTTTTCGCCCTTGTTATCAACCCACGTCACGCTGATCTTGTCGCCCGCCTTGGCACCCTTGACCACGAACTGCATGAACGGGTTCTTCGACACCGCCGGGCCCCACTGCGCCGTCATCACCGTCTTGCCATTGAGCTGCGCTGTGACGTCCTGGATGTGCCAGGCCGGAATGACCTTGCCCGCGGCATCTTTGCGCAGGCCGGTTTCCATTTCGTGGCTCATCAGCACACGCACGGTGGCTGATGAGCCAGCAACTTGAGCGCGAATGCGCATCGGATCTGCCATGTTGATCTCCTTGATTTAACGTTTGAATTCAGCCGCCGCAACCGCCTAGGGTGACCTTGACTTCCTTCTGCGCGAACAGCACCTTGCCGTCATTCATGATGGCCACGGCGTAGACGTTCGACGACTGGCCCATCTTGACGCGGGTTGAAATGTTGGCGTCGATGGCGTCGGTGACGTCGAACATCGCAGCCAGCATGGAGGGGTTCTTTTCCACCAACAGCAGCAGGCGCTTCACGCCCGGCAAGGTGCTGGCCGCGCCGATGGGCACCACGGCGCCGTTTTCAGCGATGTCCGGGCCGGTGATGGTGACGTCTTTGCTCTCGGCCGGTGTGCCCGCGCCCAGGGCCTTCATCAGCTCGGGCAGGGTCTTGGCGGCGAAGGCCGCGGTGTTGTAGCCCGCGGCTTGGGCGTGCGCCAAGCCGGGCAAAACGCCCATGGCGGCCAACATGGCGGCAACCGTGGCCGAATGGGAAAGCATGGTTCGACGGGTGTGCATTTCGATCTCCTGGATTCGAATGTCGTGGTGATGAACTTTAAGCTGCGGCAAGCGGGGACTCCGTGGCCCATTCGGGCGCTGTGCTGGGGTGACTACTTCATGCCCTGCGCCAGCCATTGCGCAATCGACCTGGCCTCGGCCTCACTCAAGGCCTGCGCCGGCATGGGCATCGCGCCCCACACGCCTGAGCCACCGGCCTTGATCTTCGCAGCGAGGTAGTCCACCGCATCGGCACGGCCGACATGTTTGTTGGAGATCTCGCGCAAGCTGGGGCCGATCAATTTGTTCTCCAAGCCATGACACGCCATGCAACTGTGCTTTCGAGTCAAGGCGATGGCGGCGACGGCGTTCGGGGCGGCCCCTTTCTGGCCCGGCGCGGCGGCTGCAGGTGTGGCCGTTGCGGCAGCCTGCAGGGCCGGCGCTGCGAGCCCCGGCCGGGACGTGTCGGCACCATGCTGCGCACCAACGGCGCGGTTTTGCTCGGCCAGGTTGCCGTGTGAATCGCGCGCGAAATCGGGCAGGAACGAAGCCAGCTTGGGGGGCGGCGCGCAGTCTTTCATGCAGGCCAGGGCCAGCACATCGGGCTTGCGCTTGGCCAAGCTGGTGCCCGGCCACAGTGCATGCGCGGTGGTGGTGCCGTTGCGGTTGGGCAAGCGCTGTTGCACCTGGGCGATGTTCTGGTCGCTCAGCGTGAAGTCGTCAGGCAACACGTCAGCCAGGTTGAGGATGTAGGCCGTGACGGCATAGACCTCTTCAACCGTGAGCGTCTTCGGTTGCGCCCACGGCATGGCGCGGTTGATGTAGTCCCACAGCGTGGACACGCTGGACAGCTTCATCAAGGTGGTGCGCCCCGGGAACGACGGGTCGTTCAGCCTCGCGACGCGGCCGCTCTTGACATCGGCCTGCGTGGTGCCGCCGACGATCGGGCTGAAGACTTCGTTACTTTCGCCAAAGACACCGTGGCAAGACGCGCACTTGCTTTCCCACACTTGCATGCCTTTGGCCACCGTGCCCGCGCCCTTGGGCAGGCCTTTGAAGTCGGGCCGCACATCGATGTCCCAGGCGGCAATTTCCTTGGCCGTGGCGGCACGGCCCACACCCGGGTAAGCCGCTGGCTGCGCCCATGCCGCGCCGGCCGCCAGCAGCAGCTTCAGCATCAGCAATTGCATCACCCAGGCCAAAGCCGGCTCACGCCAACTGAACATTCTTCACCTCGCCGCTGTCTTGCACCAGCCAGGTCTGGATGGCATGGTTGTGATAGATCGAGCGCGAGCCGCGCACCGCGCGCAGTTGCTGGTAGCTGGGCTGCACATAGCCGGTTTCATCGGTGGCGCGGCTTTGCACCAGCGTGGCCTGGCCGTCCCACACCCAGTCGATGTTGAAGCGCGTGAGGCACTTGCTCAGCACCGGGCTTTCAAGCCGCGCGGTGCGCCAGTTGCGCCCACCATCGACCGACACATCCACGCGCTTGACCTTGCCGCGGCCCGACCACGCCAGACCGCTGATGTTGTAGAAGCCTTTGTCAAGCAACACCTGCCCGCCTGAAGGCGTGGTGATGACGCTCTTGCATTCTTGCGTGCTGGTGTACTGGCGGTGCAGGCCGCCAGGCATCAGGTCGAGGTAATGAACAGCTTCATCCTTGGTGCCATAGGGCTGGTCGCCGACCTCGATGCGGCGCAGGTACTTGACCCAGCTCACGCCCTGCACGCCCGGCACCACCAGACGCAGCGGGTAGCCTTGTTCCGGGCGCAGCATTTCGCCGTTCTGGCCATAGGCAACGAAGACCTCGCCGCTTTCCACCAACTCCATCGGCACGGTGCGGGTCAGCGAAGCACCATCGGCGCCCTCACCCAGCACGAAGCGTGCGCGTTTGTAGTCCACCCCGGCCACGTCGAACAACAGCTTCAGCGGCACGCCGGTGAATTCACTGCAACTGAGCATGCCGTGGCTGTACTGGCAGGTCGGCACCGCCACGTTGCCCCACTCCATGCCGGTGTTGGCGCCGCATTCGATGAAGTGAAACCGGCTCACCGAGGGCAGGCGCATCAGCTCGTCCATGGTGAAGACCATCGGCCGCTTCATGATCTTGTCGTCGCAACCGTTCAGCATCAAACGGTGCTTGGAGGGATCAATGTCCCACCAACCCTGGTGATGGCGTTCGAAGTGAAGCCCGCTGGGCGTGACGATGCCGAACAGCGACTGCAGCGGCGCGAACGACACCGACGACTGCGTGGTCTGCGTCAACCCCGGGCTGCGCCGGCGCTGCACGTTGCCTTCGTACTTCGACGGCTTGCCGTAGCCTTCAGTGGCCACGGGCTGACCCAGGCCCAGGCTGTGCTCGGGCAGTTCGAGGATGTTGGCATCGCCCCCAGAAGGCGGCACCGGGTTGCCGGCGGCCAAGGCCAGCGGCGCGGCGGCGGCGGCACTGGCCGCGGCGAAGGCGCTGCGAATGAAATCACGCCGGCCCTGCTTGCCTTCGGCGAAGACCTGGCGCACACCGACCGGGTCGATGAAATTCTCTGGCGCCTTGAGCAAACGACCCGCAGCGCGGTACAGCAAATTCACTGCGTCTCCTGGTGATGACTCCGTTAATCCGGATATCCATGCACACGCATATTAGGTGATACTGAATTTACAAAAGTACGTGCAAACCCTGGCCGGCGTTCAATGCACCGAGTGGAGCGCTCAGCACGGTCACCGGTGCCTGGAAACCGGGCGATTCATAGGGCAATGTCACTATACGATCACTGCGCGCCGGCTTGCGCTGCAGGTGCTGAACGCCGCAAGGCCACAAGTGCACGGCCCTGACATGGGGCGCAATGAGTGGAGCAATTCTTGCGTTGGCCCTTCCCCCACCGAGCTTTTCCCGCCAGGTGACTTCATGAACACACTCAGCCTGTCAGGCGGCGCACGCCGCACGCCGCCGGCCCCGGGGCACGCTTGATGCGCCTGCGCACCGCTGGCTTGGCGTTGCTGCTGCTGTGGCTGGCCACATCGGCGCAGGGCGCGTCGAATGCGCCGGCCGGCACGCCTTGGTGGGTGTGGCCGGCCGCGCTTTTCGTGGCCTGCTTTCTGATGGGCATCGTGGCCGTGCCGGCGGGCATTGGTGGGGGCACCTTGTTCGTGCCCATCGTCAGCGGCTTCTTTCCGTTTCACCTCGACTTCGTGCGCGGCGCTGGCCTGCTGGTGGCGCTGGCCAGTGCCCTGGCCGCCGGGCCGGTGCTGCTGCGCGGCGGCCTGGCCAGCTTGCGCCTGGCGCTGCCGCTGGCGCTGCTGGCGTCGGCCAGCTCGATCGGCGGGGCGATGCTCGGCCTGGCCTTGCCGGCGGCGGCGGTGCAAACCGCGCTGGGCATGATCGTGCTGGCCATCGTGGCGTTGATGTTGCTGGCCGGCAAGTCGGAATTCCCACTCGTCGAGCGGCCCGATGCGCTGGCCTCGGCGCTGGTGTTGAACGGCGTCTTCCACGACCGCGCCGCGGGGCGCAGCGTCAACTGGCAGGTACACCGCACGCCGCTCGGCCTGGCCGTGTTCCTGTTGATCGGCGTGTTAGCCGGCTTGTTCGGCATCGGCGCCGGTTGGGCCAACGTGCCGGCACTGAACCTGCTGATGGGCGCGCCGCTCAAGGTGGCCGCCGGCAGCTCGGGGCTGGTGCTGTCGCTGGTCGACTCGGCGGCCGCTTGGGTCTACATCAACCAAGGTGCGGTGCTGCCGCTGATCGCCGTGCCCTCGGTGGTGGGCATGATGCTGGGTGCGCGCATCGGCGCGCGCTTGCTGCATGTGCTGCCCGGCCTGATGATCCGCCGCCTGGTGATCGCGTTGTTGCTGTTCGCTGGCCTGCGTGCCTTGCTCAAGGGGTTGGGATGGTGGAATTGAAATCGCGCGCGGCGCCGAGGCCCAACGTGGCGGCGCTTGAAGCCACCCAGCCGCCCGAGCAACTGCGTTATGCGCAGTGGCTTGACTGGGGCACGCGCCTGGGCGCGCTGGTGCTGGTGCTCAGCTTTTTGGCGTACATGACAGGTTGGTTGGCACCGCGCCTGTCGGTGCACGAGCTGGCGGCACTGTGGCACCTGCCGGCCAGCGAATTCACGCAGCGCACCGGCATGCCGCAGGGCTGGGCTTGGCTGGGCCACTTGCACCAAGGCGACCTGGCTGGCCTGCTGGGCATCGCGCTGCTGGCCGCTTGCTCGCTGCCGTGTCTGTTGGCGCTGGTGCCCCTGTACCTGCGCCGGGGTGAGCGCGCGTATGCGGCCATCTGCCTGGCTGAAGTTGGGGTGCTGCTGCTGGCGGCTTCGGGCGTGCTGCGCGCGGGTCATTGAGCGGCATGTCATGAGCGCCATCTTCACCCGCCCGCTGCTCGCCACCGAGCACACCGAATTCGACAGCGGCGCCGAAGCCCTGGCCCTGGCGCTGGCGCGCGCCTGCGCGGCGCCGCTGGCCATCGTGTTGCCGCTGTTCAGCAACCCCGAATACGAAGAGATCGCACCCCAGCTCGCGCAGCGTGCCGAGGCCCAAGCTGCCACCAAATTGCAGGCGCTGCAAGCGATGGCGCAAGCCGCTGGCGTGGCGGTGGCGCTGCGCGCGCGCCGCGGCGCCGAGCCCTACCGCGAGATCGTCGACGAGGCCGCTGAACGCGCCAGCAGCCTGATCGTCATCCGCCGGCGCGGCCAGCGCGGCCTGCTGGCCAACCTGCTGCTCGGCGAGATGGTGCGCAACGTGGTGGCCCATGCGCCGTGCAGCGTGCTGGTCACGCCGCGCGGCGCGCCGCTGTGGCACCAGCGCGTGCTGGTGGCCATCGACCCACAGGGCACTGACCTGGCGCCGGTGCGCACCGCAGCCGCCGCGGCGGCGCTGTGCGCGTTGCCCCTGTCGGTGCTGTGCGTGGCCGGGCCGGGCGTTGACGCCATGCAGCAGGCTGAACAAACGGTGCAAGCCGCCTGTTCAGCGGCGCGCAAGTTCGGCGTGCCGGTTGATGGCCTGGTGCGCAGTGGCCGGCCGCATGAGCAGATCGTTGCGCTGGCCAAGCAAATCGGTGCCGATTTGCTGGTGATCGGCCGCCACGGCTGCGACAGCCTGTCGCGCGCCTGGCTCGGCGGTGTGGCGCAAAAGGTGATCGGGCTGGCGCAGTTGCCGGTGCTGGTGTGCGTCGCGGACATGGCAGCCTTCAGCGCAGGAGAGAACTCATGAGACACCATGTGTCAACCCACGGGCAGCGAGCCGAGCGCCGGCCTCAGCCCGCAAACCGGCCCGCCACCAGCCGCGGGACGCGGCAGGCCTTCGGCAGGCGTGAATCCGTCCCCAGGACGGTTTCACGTCCGGCCTCAGTCCCCCCGGGGGAGTGGAGGCGGATCAGCCGTTCCCGCCTGCGCGGGAACTGCCCGCCAGAACGCCCAACGGCCTACCAGCCGCTGGGCCGGCGCGTGTACTCACGCGACGAGGGGCGGTCATGAGCCGCCGGGCCGTTCCCAAGGCGAATACCGCAGTGCGCAGCACGAAGGTACACCAGTGAGCGACGCCCTCAACTTTCTCGTCAAAGCCCGCCCCGAGGCGATGGCGCATTACTTCAGCTTCTTGAAGGACTGCGGCAAACACCTCGACCCGAAGACGCGCGGCCTGATCTCGCTGATCACCAAGGTGCATGCGCAAACCGAGCGCGGCTTTCGCCAATACCTGAAGCGCGCGCTGCGCGACGGCTGCTCACCGGTCCAGTAGTTTCGGTCACGATCTTCCGCTGACGTGCCCTGTCCGTAGGACTCGTCCAAGCCAACGGGTCGCAGAGGCGTTGAACGCTTGCCTAGCCGGGTCACCGCCCCACCGATCGCAGCGCCGACGACGGCCCCAATGGTCATCATCACAACTCTGAGCCCCCAGTCACCATCCATGGCCGCGATCAACCCCGCACCAGTGCCTGCGACGACGAGTATCAATAACACGGCCTTTCGCATGTGCCAGCCACTCCCGTTCGATAGCCTACCCATCGACGACGCGTTTGCAAACCCCTTTAGGCAGACGCCAACCGAAACGCCGCATCCATGGCATCCTGCTCTCGGTCTCGCACGCCAACGCGTGTGGCGATGGTTCGCCACTGTCGCACGACCGTCAGGCAGCGGCCGATGATCCCTTCTGCATAACGAACGGATACACGAAAGTACGGTGCCACGGCGCGGGCAAGATCGAGGTCCAGCGCGTTGTCGGCCTGACTGATGTTCAGCTTCAGCCCTTGGGCGTGCGGCACCGGGTTCATGTCGAAGGCCGGCGAGAGGCGCCACCCCTTGCCGGGCACCAGGATGAAGCCGTGGTTTCGCAGGTGGTCGTCGGTGTTGGAAACCATCAGGTTGAAAACGATCCGCG
>JANOXU010000113.1:0-4468 GCA_031418595.1 Burkholderiales bacterium | reverse complement strand
GGCCGGCGAGCGCATGCACGGCGCGCACTGAAATGAAACACCCCTACGCGCTGCGCGCGCCCCGTCAAGGGGGCACCGTCGACGGCCCGGCGGAGCCGGATCCGTGACGGTCGCTTGGGAAAGCCTCTGCCTGCGTCGCGGCTCGCGCGAAGCGCGGTGGAGTGATTGAGATGGCGTACGCCTTCGTGCCCATCGCCAGCCGGCCGGCGCCCCAGCAAACGGGCGGCGTGCTGGCCTGGCTGAGGGCCAATCTGTTCGATGGCTGGGCCAACAGCCTCGCCACCGTGGCCGTGCTGGTGCTGGCCGTGCTTTCGCTGCCCGGCATCATTCAATGGGGCTTCATCCAGGCCGTGTTTGCGCCCGACAACGCCGCCTGCCGCGCCGTTGCCGAGCACGGCGCCTGCTGGGGCGTGGTGGCTGAAAAGTACCGGCTCATCCTGTTCGGCCGCTACCCCTATGCCGAGCAATGGCGCCCGCTGGTGGCCTGCCTGCTATTGATTGCCCTGTTGGTGGCGAGTTGCTGGCGGCCGTTCTGGCGCGTCTGGCTGCTGGGCCTGTGGGTGGTGGTGGGCGTGGCCTTCTTCGTCTTGATGAAGGGCGGCATGCTGGGCTTGACCGAGGTGGAAACGTCGCGCTGGGGCGGCTTCCCACTCACGCTGATGTTAAGCACGATGAGCCTGGTGCTGGCCTTCCCGCTGGCGCTGTTGGTGGCGCTGGGCCGGGCGTCCAGGCTGCCCGGCATTCGCACCGTGTGCGTGCTGTATGTGGAGCTGGTGCGCGGCGTGCCGCTCATTTCGGTGCTCTTCATGGCCTCGTTCATGTTCCCGCTGTTCATGCCGCAAGGCACCAACATCGACGTGCTGGTGCGCGTGCTGGTGGGCATGACGCTGTTCACCGCCGCCTACCTGGCCGAAGTGGTGCGTGGCGGCTTGCAGGCCTTGCCCAAGGGCCAGCTCGAAGCGGCACAGTCGCTGGGCCTGAACTACTGGCAGGCCACCGGCAAGATCGTGCTGCCGCAGGCGCTGCGCATGGTGGTGCCGGCGATCATGAACACCTTCATCGGCGCCTTCAAAGACACCTCGCTGGTCACTATCGTCAGCCTGTATGACCTCACCGGTGCGCTGCAACTCGCGCTGGGCGATGCCGACTGGCGCAAGTTCTTCCTTGAAGGCCAGCTCTTCGTGGCCGCCATTTACTTCGTCTGCTGCTTCGCCATGTCGCGCTACAGCCAGTGGGTCGAGCGGCACCTCAACACCGGCACCAGAAGAACTTGAACGGGACAAGCATGGCCAGCGCTGATCAGCCCATCATCGAGTTCAAGAAAGTGAACAAGTGGTACGGGCAATTCCACGTACTGCGCGACATCGATCTGGCCGTGGCCAAGGGCGAGCGCATCGTCATCTGCGGCCCTTCGGGCTCCGGCAAGTCCACGCTCATCCGCTGCATCAACCGGTTAGAGGAACATCAAGAGGGCGACCTCATCGTCGCTGGTGTCACCCTGAGCGACGACGTGAAAGCCATCGAAGCCATCCGCCGCCAGGTCGGCATGGTGTTCCAGAGCTTCAACCTGTTCCCGCACCTCACCGTGCTGGAAAACCTCACGCTGGCGCCGATGTGGGTGGGCAAGCTGCCCAAGAAGGAAGCCGAAGCGCGCGCCATGGTGCAGCTTGAGCGCGTGCGCATCGCCGAGCAGGCGGCCAAGTACCCGCTGCAGCTTTCAGGCGGCCAGCAGCAGCGCGTGGCCATTGCGCGCGCGCTGTGCCTCACGCCCAAGATCATCCTGTTCGACGAACCCACCTCGGCGCTCGACCCCGAAATGGTGAATGAGGTGCTCGACGTGATGATCGAACTCGCCGGCCAGGGCATCACCATGCTGTGCGTGACCCACGAAATGGGCTTTGCCCGCAGCGTGGCCGACCGCGTGATCTTCATGGACCAGGGCCAGATCGTCGAGCAGAACACGCCCGGTGAATTCTTCGCGCACCCGAAGAACGAGCGCACCAAAGACTTTCTGTCGAAGATCATCGCGGCGCATTAGTGTGGGGGCACGACACCGGGTGGTTCTCGCCGCGATCGACATGCCGGGCGCTTAACGTTCCAGTCAAGGCGAAGCTGAACGCTCGCTCACAGCCTGGCTGCCGACAGGCACGTCATCCAACGCAACGGCCACCCAGGCGCCCGTATGCGGCGGCGAAAGGCTCGCCGGCCCGCACCGCGCCGAGCAGTGCCAGCGTTCCGGCCGGCCCGGCGCAGGCCAGCCAGCGCCGCAGTTCATGCCCGGCGGTGCTGTAGACGACGCGCAGGTTGTTTGGGTCATCCACATTGGGCTCTCCGTAGCGGATGACGGCGGCGACCCAGTCACGGCGCGACATCAGTTCCGCCAGGGCCGGCGTGGCCTGGCCGCGGCGCTGAATCTCACGCCAGTTTGTTTCGGAATGGCGCGCCTCGTCTGCAATCACCACCGCCAGGCCTTCGTCGAACCAGCGCGGTATGCGCCCCACTTTCCAGGCGCCGCCCACGCGCCGGTAGACCTCCGCATGAACCCACTCATGCGCCACCACCGGCGCGGTTAAACCGTTGTGCGACAAGCGAATCGCCTGGTCACCGAATGCTGCCGCGCGCTCGCCATGGCTGCCGAAGCGCAAGGCGCACGCCGGGGTGGCGCAGGCCACAAAGTACGGCGTGGTGTGGAGCGCGCCGAAAAAGCGCTCAACCTGCGCGCGGCCCAGGTTGATTTGCCGCTGCAGCTGTTCGCGCTGCGCCATGCTCATCGTGGGTTCAACGTAAACGTTCGGCTCGGCCTGATCCATGTCGAACGCGCTGGGTGCCAACACCCTGAAGCTGCTCAGGCTGCCGCAAGCTGTCAGCAGCAGCAGCGACAAACACAGCGCAAGCGCCCTCAACCCGCCAGCCCCTTCACCGCCTGCCCGGCCGCTTCACGCGCCTGGCTCACGATGGCGCTCTTCCACTCGTCAGTGTCCACATAGAACGCATCGCGCATGCGCTGCTTGATGGCCTGGTGTGTGGCGGCGTCGGTGTGCGGGTGCCCATGCAACCATTGCTCGGCGCGCATCGCGTCCAGCACCTGCTGCAAGGGCAGGGTGCCGTATTCAAGCGCCATGCCGGTGTACTGCGCCTGTGGGCATTCGGCGGCAATGGCCAACCACAGCATGCCGTTCAGGCGCGCCGAGCTGGATGAGCCGTCGTAGATCGACGTCACCTGCTCGCCCCACCAGGCGCGGGTGCGCGCCAGCGGCGCCGCTTCGTCGGGCCCGGCGTAGATGCGTTCGCCGTGGCCGCTGGGCCCCAAGCCGGTGTGGAAGTCGATCCACGCCAGCGCCGTGTAGGCCTGCGCATGCCGGGCCAGCACCGCGCGAAGCGTGCGGTTGCTCCAGGTGGGCGCCTGGCCGCCGAAGAACAGGCCTTGCGGGTGGTGATATTGCCCGCCCGACACCGCGGCCTGCCACGCCTTGGCACCGCGCTCGGCCACGAAGGCTTGCGCGGCAGCATCCACCTCGGGCGTGGGCGGCCACGCGGGCGGCACCACCAGATGGGCGATGTCGTCATAGCCGGTGTTGCGCGGCAGCGGCTGCGAAAAATCCATGAAGTTGCGGTTCAGGTCGACGTTCTCGTTCGTCGCCCGGCGCCACCATGAAAAGCCGTAGGGGTTGAGTGCATGCAAGTGCAGCACGGCCACGCCGGCAGCGCGGGCCTGCGCGCGCCAGGCGCTGTCTTGCAGCAGCGCCACTTGCGCGCCCGAGCCGCAAAAGCCCTCCACGCCGTGGCAGGCGCTGCTTAACACCAGCATGCGTGTGGCATTCGCGGCACCGTCGAGCACCACATCCAGCGCCAGGGGTTCGCCGTCGCGCCCGGCCAGCGGGTGCGGGTGCGATTCGACAGCCAAGCCCGCGGCGGCCGCGGCCTGCAAGAACTTGCCGCGCGCTTCGGCGTAGGTTTGCGCGAATGCCGCGCTGGCCGGCGTGGCACTCACCGCGGCGTGGCCAGCCACTTCTCCACCATGTGCACCCAGGCGCTGGCGCCCAGCGGGATCAGGTCGTCGTTGAAGTCGTAGCTCGGGTTATGCAGCATGCACGGGCCCATGCCGTGGCCGCCCTGGCGGTGGCTGCCGTCGCCGTTGCCGATCAGGAAGTAGCAGCCCGGCTTGCCTTGCAAAAAGTAGCTGAAGTCTTCGCTGCCCATGGTGGGCTCGAAGTCGATCACGTTGGCCGCACCCACTACATCGGCCAGCGCGCCGCGGGCGAACTCGGTTTCGGCAGGGTGGTTCACCGTGGGCGGGTAGTTGCGCACGAACTCGAACTCGCAGGTGGTCTCGAACGCAGCGCAGGTGTGTTCGGTGATCGCCCGCATGCGCTGCTCGATCAGGTCCAGCACCTCCAGCGTGAAGGTGCGCACCGTGCCCTGGATTTCGCAACTGTCGGGCACCACGTTGGTGGCTTCGCCGGTGTGG
>JANOXU010000112.1:0-6941 GCA_031418595.1 Burkholderiales bacterium | reverse complement strand
TTCGTGGCCCTTGGCGCAGTACAGCACCACGGGGCGCCGCGCCGCGATGCTGTCTTTCCAATCGAGCCAGGCTGCCGGGTCGTGCCACAGCGCGCCGGCCAGCGCTGCGCCGTGTTGGGTGCGCACGCCGCCGCGGCGCACATCGAGCAACTCGAAATCGAAGCCCTGTTGCTGCCACAGGGCCAGTTCGGCGGGGGTGATGTGACTCATCTCGTCTCTCCTCACTAACGCACCAGTTGAACGGCCAACCCGACGCCGGCGCACGCGGCGAGCAGGGGAATCACGCCAAGCTTGAAGCGAAACAGCGCCACCGCGGCGGCCACGGCGATCACGGCCGAGAGCGCATCAAAGCGCCCGCCGAAACCTTGCGGCCACAGCACGTGGTACGCGAAGAACAGTGCGAGGTTCAGGATCACGCCCACCACCGCCGCGGTGATGGCCGACAGCGGCGCCGTGAAGCCCAGCTTGCCGTGCGTGGCCTCGACCATGGGCCCGCCGGCCAAGATGAACACGAACGAGGGCAGGAAGGTGAACCAGGTGGCCACCGTGGCGGCCAGCGCCGCACCCAGGAAGAGGGAGTCCGGGCCCAGCACGGCCTTGGCCCAGCCGCCCACGAAACCCACGAAGGCCACCACCATGATCAGCGGGCCGGGCGTGGTTTCGCCCAGCGCCAGGCCGTCGATCATCTGCGCGCCGCTCAGCCATTGGTATTGCTCCACCGCACCCTGGTACACATACGGCAGCACGGCGTAGGCGCCGCCGAAGGTGAGCAAGGCGGCTTTGGTGAAGAACCAGCCCATCTGCGTGAGCGTGGCGTGCAGACCCTGGTTAGCCACGAGTGCGGCCATGACCAAAGCCCACAAGCCCAGGCCGATGGCCAGCACCTTGAACAGGCGCGAGCGTGAAAACACGGCGTGCGCCGGCGTGGGGGTGTGGTCGTCGATCAGTGCCGCGCCGTAGCTCTTTTGCGCCGCACCGTGGCCACCGCCCAGCGCAAACACCGCCGGCCAGCGCCGGGCACCGAAGTGCCCCACCAGCGCCGCGGCGATCACGATCAGCGGGAACGGCGCATCGAACGCGAAGATGGCCACGAAGGCGGCTGCGGAAATGCCCCACATCCAGCGGTTCTTCAGCGCCCGCGTTCCGATGCGGTGCGCGGCGTGCAGGACCAGTGCAGTCACCGCGGGCTTCAGGCCATAGAAGATGCCGGCCACCACGGGCCACTCGCCAAAGCGCAGGTAGACCCATGACAGCGCGATCAACAGGAACAATGACGGCAGCACGAACAGCGCGCCGGCCACGATGCCGCCCCACGTGCGGTGCATCAACCAGCCGATGTAGGTGGCCAGTTGCTGCGCCTCGGGCCCGGGCAGCAGCATGCAGTAGTTCAGCGCATGCAAGAAACGCTGCTCGCTGAGCCAGCGCCGGCGCTCCACCAGTTCGGTGTGCATGATGGCGATCTGCCCGGCCGGGCCGCCAAAACTGATGAACCCCAGCTTGAGCCAGAAGCGCAGCGCCTGTGCAAAGCTCACGGCGGGGGGTGGGTGGGTCAGGTCGGTCATGACGAGATGGCGCGTGGCGGGTTAACGGTTGATGAAACTGACGCTGCGTTGGCGGCCGACGCGACCGGCGCCGCGTAGAGCGCGTCGAACACCGCGCCGGCGGCTTGCAGCAAGGCATCGTCATCGGCGTGCAATTCACGCAAGCCCGCCAGCACCTGTTCCAGGCCGCTGGCCTCGGGCACCGGCATGCCGCCGACATCGAGGCAGTGCACCGCCGCTGCCAGGCGCTGCAGGGCGGGGTCGGCTTCCAGCGTGAAGCTGTGCAGCAGCACTTCGAAGGTGACGCGCGCGCCGACATGGCTGAAGCGTGCGCCGTCGTAGTCGAAGCCAAGCGCCTGGCGCGGCGCGGCCTGCCCTTCTGCCAGCCAGACGAAGCTGGCGCCGGGGTCGATGAAACGGCGGATCAGCCAGCCGCTGGCCAGGCGGTCGACCCACGGCCGCGCGCGCGTGGCCCAGCGCCGGTTGCGAAACTGGCGCGCGTCGAGCCTGGGTATGCCGCGTGGCGGCCGCGGTTGGGGCTCACCTTTGGCAAAGCGCACATCAAAAGCGCCGCGCAGGGCGTCGAGTTCGTTGCGCGCCTGGGCGCTGGCGGGGCCGGGGTAATGGTCGGTCTGGCGCAGGGCCTCCAGTGCGTCAGCCATGCTGCGCAGGCGTTTGCGCGCCTCAGGCTCGGGCAGCCGAGCGAACTCGCGCGCCAAGGCCTGCGCCGTGTCGCGCCACTCGCCGTAGGCCGCACTGCGGTCGAACAAGGCCAACACCTCGGCCTGCTGCGGCCCGCTGCGCGGCGCCAGCGCCAGCACCGTGGCGGTGCCGCCATGGGCGCGCGCTTCAGCGGCCAGGGCGTCGAACGCGGCGGCCTGGTCGGCGGGCAGCAGGTAGGTGCCGTCGCGCAGCGCCGCGCAGCCCAGCGCCTTCAGGCCGCGCCAGATGCGCAGGCGCACGGCGTTGGGCTGGGTGGGAAGGGTGATGAACAGGGCGGCCCACATGCCATGAAATATATGCCACAGAAAATGAAATGTCTATTTCATCTTCTCTGCTGGCATGCGGGCCGAGGCGCCGACCGGGTTTGGGCGGCAGGTGGCCGGTTGCAAGGTGCGGGCGGCGGGCCCGGCGCAGGCAGGTGCGGCATGCAACGCAACGCAACGCCGCGGCCCGCACCGGGCGCCTCACGGCCGGGCCCGGTTCAGGCGCGCTGCGAGGGGCTGGTGGGCAGCTTGGCGGGAGGCCCGGCAGCGCGGCTGCTTTCGCGTTGCACCAGTTCGGTAGGCAACTGGATGGGCGCCACGCGCTCGCCGGCAATGATGCGCATCAGCGCCGCGACCATGGCAACGCCGGCCTGGTCGATCGACTGGCGCACGGTGGTCAGTGAGGGGTGCAGGTGACGCGCCAGCTCCACGTCGTCATAGCCCACCACGGGCAGGTCGTCGGGCACGCTGCGGCCGGCGGCGCGCAGGGCGTTGATGGTGGTCATGGCCAGCAGGTCGGAGCAGGCGAACACGGCGTCGAAGGGCAGACCTGAGCGGATGCGCACTTCGATGTCGGGGCGCGCAAGGTCGGTGGCAAACGGCACCCGCAGCTCCAGCCCGGGGTTGTGCGGCAGGCCCGCACTGCTCAGCGCATTCAGGTAGCCGGCATGGCGGCGCGCCACTTCGGGCAGGGCCGTGTCGCCCAAAAAGAGAATGCGCCGGCAGCCCTGGGCCAGCAGGTGCGTGGTGGCCAGGCTGCCACCGGTTTGGTTGTCGCTGCCCACCGTGCAGTACAGCTGGTTGGGCAACTGCGCGCCCCACACCACCAGCGGCACGCCACGCTGCGCCAGGGCGTTGAGCTGGTCGTGGTGGTGCCACTGGCCGATGATCAGCACGCCCACGGCGCGGCCGGTGTCGTACAGGCTGGCCGCATGGTCCAGGCGCTGCGCATCGACGCGCGACAGCAGCACATCGAAGCCGCTGTCGGTGAGCGCATCGGCGATGGTGCCCATCAAGGCCAGGAAGAACGGGTCGCTGATGTGCTGGCGGTTGGCCGTGTCCAGCGGAATCACCAACGCCACGGTGCGGTTCTGGCGCAGCCGCAGGTTTTGCGCGCCCACGTTGATGGTGTAGTTCAGCGAGCGCGCCAACTCGGTGATGCGGTCGCGGGTTTCGGGGTTGATCAGTTCACTGCCCGACAGCGCGCGCGACACCGTCGAAACCGATACACCGGCCAGGCGAGCCACATCGGCCATTTGCATGCGGCGCGGTGGCAGCGATGCGCTCTTTTGGGTGTCGTCGGGGCTGGGCTTGGGCATCGCACTGGGCGCAGCACAGGAGCATCCTGGTGCGGAAAATGAACCCCATTCTCACATGCGATGTGGTGCCGATGCAGCAACGTGGCAACGATTGCATCCATGACGGGTTTACACCTAATGCAATCGTTTGCATTATTTTTTAGAGTCGGTACTGTTTTCAGGCCAGCCGCAGCCCGCCAGTGTGGCCGCCAACCCGGCGTGAATGGTCCACTGTGGGCCGGTCTGCGCGCCTTCATTCGCCTTCCACCACCCCAAGGAACCCAGCATGACATTCACCGCCCATCCGCGTCCCGTGGCCCTTGCCGCGGCCCTGGCGGCCTTGCAGATCGGCATGGCCCATGCTCAGACTGCGGCCCCGGCCGGCGAAACCGCCGGCGACGGCCTCAAGCTCGACCGCGTGGTCATCACCGGCACGGCCACGGCGCGCAGCAAGATGAAGCAAAGCGTGTCGGTCAGCACGCTCGACGCCGACCAGCTGCAGAACTCGGGCGCGGCCAGCGCCACCGAGGTGCTGCGCACCGTGCCGGGGCTGCGCGCTGAATCCAGCGGCGGCGAGGGCAATGCCAACCTGGGCGTGCGCGGCTTGCCGATGTCCGATGGAGGTGGGCGTTATGTGCAGTTGCAGGAAGACGGCCTGCCGGTGCTGTTGATCGGCGACATCTCGTTCGCCACGGCCGACCAGTTCGTTCGCGCCGACTACATGACCGACACGCTGGATGTCATCCGTGGCGGCTCGTCGTCCACCCTGGCCACCAACGCGCCGGGCGCCATCGTCAACTTCCGCAGCAAGACCGGCAAGCTGGCCGGTGGCGCCGTGGGCATCAGCCTGGGGCTGGATCATCGCCAGCTGCGCACCGACTTCGCCTACGGCGGCAAGCTCGGCGAAGGCCTAACGTTCCAGTTCGGCGGCTTCTATCGCCTGGGCGAGGGCACGCGCAACACCAACGTCACGCTGGAAAACGGCGGCCAGTTCCGCGCCTCGGTCACCAAAGAACTCGACCGCGGCAGCTACATCCGCGTCAGCGTCAAGAGCTTGAACGACAGCACGCCCACCTACCTGCCGGTGCCCGTCACCACGGTGGGCAGCGAGATCAAGGCCATTGCCGGGATCGACCCGCGCACGGCGTTCTTCGTGGGCTCCAAGTTCGGCATCGACACGGTGGTCGACAAGAACGGCAACCGCGTGGCCACCAACCCGGCTGATGGCCTGAGCGTGAGTGTGAATTCGGTGGGCATCGAAGCCCAGTTCAACCTGGGTGACGGCCTGCAACTGACCGAGCGCTTCCGCAAGAGCGCCATCGGCGGGCGCTTCATTGGCGTGTTCCCGGCCGGCTCGGCCGCCACCGATGCGGGCAACGGCGCCAACCGCTACACCGGCAGCACGCCGGTGTTCTCGGCCCACATCTTCAACACCTCGCTTGACGACATGGGCAACGTCTTCAACGACGTGCGCCTGCAAAAAGAAATGGCGCTGGCCGCGGGCAGCAAGCTCACGCTCACCGGCGGCTTGTTCGGCGGTATTCAGAACGTGGCGCAAACCTGGTACTGGAACCGCTACAACATCGGTTTGACGGGTAGCAACCCGGGCCTGTACACCAACTCCGGCGCGGCCACCACCGGCCCGGTGGGCGACGCCACCACCACCTGGGGCGGCTGCTGCTTCCGCGCCATCGACGTGCGCGTCACCGCCGTGGCGCCCTATGCCGCGGTGACGTTCGAGCAAGGCCCGCTGAGCGTGGACGCCAGCGTGCGGCATGACAAGCAGCGCGGCACGGGCACGCAGAAGTTCGGCGACGCCGCCAGCGGCAACAACTGGAACGCCGCGAGCGTCACCACCATCGGCTACACCACGCAAGCGACTTCGTTTTCGCTGGGCGCCAACTTCGAGTTCAACCGCAACATGGCGGCCTTCGCGCGCGCCAGCCGCGGTGCGTCGTGGAAATCGCCCGACCGCGTGGTGTGGGACGCCGACGTGAACACCGGCCGCGCGCCGTACCCGAAGAATGAAGTCGATCAGATCGAGGGCGGCTTGAAGTACCGCCAAACCGGGCTGAGCGCCTTCGTCACCGCCTTCTTCGCCAAGACCCAGGAAGGCGCGGGCTATGAGCTGACCACGCGCACGGTAAAGAGCAACTCGTACGACGCCAAAGGCATCGAGGCCGAACTGGCGCTGAGCTTCGGCAGCCTGCGCGTGGCTGGTGGCGCCACGTTGACCAACGCCCACATCACCTCGGGCGCGAATGACGGCAAGACGCCGCGCCGCCAGGCCAAGTTGATCTACCAAATCGCACCGAGCTACGCCGTCGGGCCGCTGGAAGTGGGCGCGTCCATCGTCGGCACGACCAAGTCTTATGCGCAAGACGACAACGTGGTCGTGCTGCCGGCCTTTGCCAGCGTAAATGCCTTTGCCAACTATGAGTTCAGCCGCAACATGGTGGTCTCGCTGGGCGTGAACAACCTGTTCAACACCCTGGGCTACACCGAAGCCGAAGGCCAGGGCAACCTGACCAACAACCCGCTGTACATCGCCCGCGCCATCAACGGGCGCAGCGCCAAGGCGACGCTGAAGTACTCGTTCTAAGCGACGGGCCGACAGCGTCTTGTCCCCATAGGTGCCGCCGGCCGCAAGCTGGCGGCACCTTTTTTGTTGTGCCTGACCAGGATGGTTATGACCGCCGCCAAGCCACAGCTTTCGTTCTGGCAGATCGTGAACATGAATGTCGGCTTCTTCGGCATCCAGTTCAGCTTTGGCCTGCAGCAAAGCAACATGAGCCCGATCTACCAGTATCTGGGCGCCGACGAAGCCAGCCTGCCGCTGTTGTGGCTGGCCGGGCCGATGACGGGCCTCTTGGTGCAGCCGATCATCGGCGCCATGAGCGACCGCACCGTGTCGCGCTGGGGTCGGCGCACGCCTTACTTCCTGATCGGCGCCATCCTGTGCAGCCTGGGCCTGCTGTTCATGCCCTTCTCGCCGACGCTGTGGTTCGCCGCCGGCCTGTTGTGGATCCTCGACGCGGCCAACAACGTGACGATGGAGCCCTACCGCGCCTACGTCAGCGACCGCCTGAACAAGGACCAGCATTCGCTCGGCTTCC
>JANOXU010000111.1:0-25535 GCA_031418595.1 Burkholderiales bacterium | reverse complement strand
ACATGTTCCCCTACATCCGCTGCGCTGCCGTGAGACGGCAGAAACCTTCCTGACGCAAACAACTGCCTAAGTCGTTGATTTTGCGTGGAGTTTGGTCCTTGGTGGGACCGCATGAAACGGTATCTTGGGGTGGCTGATGGGGCTCGAACCCACGACAACAGGAATCACAATCCTGGACTCTACCAACTGAGCTACAGCCACCGTAGAGAGTTGCGATTATAGGGCGCGACCCAAAGCCCGACAGGCTCCTGGTCACGCCGCCCCTTCACTCACCGCGCCGGCGCAGACGCTGCAGCGCCAAGGGTTCCGGGTTTGATCTCGGCCTTGAAGCGGGTCTTCAGCGCAGCCAAGTAGGCCTGCGTTTCGGCATTGCCCCAGGCTTGCGCATACTGGCCCTTCAGCGCCGCATCGCCCTCGGGCAAGGGTTCGCGCGGCAGCACCTTTTGCAGCCGCACCACGGCGTAGCCTTCATCGGCCAGATCAACACCCAGCAGCAACGGCAGCTTGGCATCGCTGGCACCCAACACGGCGTCAAGCACCTGGCGCGGCTGGCCTTCGGCCTTCATGCGCGACAGGGTCAACTTGCTCGGCAACTCAGGTGCATCGGTTGCCGACTTGAGTTGCGCCAAGCGCTCCACGCCAGCCTTGCGCGCCGCGGCCGCGGCTTGCTCACGCACCGCGCGCTCACGCACCTGGGCCTTGACTTGTTCGAACGGCAGCGTGGTCTCAGGCCGATGCGCCACGACGCGCGCCGACACCATCTGGTTGGGGCCGACTTCCACGCCTTCGGTGTTGCGCTTCTTGCGCACCGCGTCATCGCCGAACACCAGTTCGAGCAGCTTGACTGACGCCAGCGCGCCGCTGGCGCCCACGGCGGGCGCGCGCGCCACGGTGGCGGTGCGCTTGTCGAGCTTGAGTTTGTCGACCACCGGCTGCAGGCTGTCGCTTTGCTCGTAGACCAGGTTGCTGAACTGCTCGGCCGCGTCGACATAACGCTTGCGCGCGACCTGGTTGCGGATCTCGGCTTCGATCTCGCCGCGCACGGCTTCGAAGGGCTTCTTCTCACCGCCGCGCACCGCGGCGAGCTGGATGATGTGATAGCCGAACTCGGTTTGCACCAGGTTGCTGATCTCGCCTTGCTTCATGGCGAACGCGGCGTCTTCGAAGGCTTTGTCCATCAGGCCGCGGCCGAAGAAATCGAGGTCGCCGCCGTTGCCCGCGCTGCCTTCATCTTGCGAATTCGCGCGCGCCACGTCAGCAAAGCTGGCCGGGGCCTTGCGCAAGTCAGCGAGCAAGGCTTCGGCACGCGCCTTGGCCTTGGCCTTGTCGGGCGCGGCGGCGTCTTTGTCGGCCTTGATCAGGATGTGGCTGGCACGGCGCTCTTCGGCGCTGGTGTAGCGCGCGGCGTTTTCGGTGTAGTACTTGCGCGCATCGTCTTCGCTGACGGCGATGCCCTTTTTCAACGTTTCAATGTCGAGCAACACGTATTCGATGTCGGCCTGTTCCTTGGACTTGAACTGCGCGCTGTTGGCCTTGTAGTAGGCCTCCAGCTCGGCATCGCTGGGGTTGGCTTTGGCCAGAAAGTCTTTGGTGTCGAAGCGCTGCAACTGCACTTCACGGCGCTGCATGAAGGCATCGAGCCCGGCATTGACCACACCGCTGGCCGCCACCACGCTGCCGGCCACGCCTTGCAGCACTTGCTGCATGCCGAGTTCCTGGCGCAACTGCAGGGCAAACAGCTCGGAACTCATGCCGCGCTTGAGCAGCTCTTCGCGGTTGACCGAGCCGTCGGGGTTGCGCAGTTGCACATAGCGTGGCTCGCGGCGAAACACCTCCAGCAGCCGCTCGTCACCGGGCAGCAAATGCAGCTTGTCGGCCGCGCTGAGCATGGTGCGTTCGCGCACCATGCCGTCGAGCGTCTCACGCCGCATTTCGGGGGTGTCGAACATCTTGGCATCCACGCCCGGCATCTGCTGGCGGATGCGCTCCACGCTGCGCTGGTGCGCGGCATCGAGTTCCTGGCGCGTGATGCTGCGGCCATCGACCTCGGCCACTTTGGCCGCAGCGTCGTCGCTGAAGCGGCTGTAACCCTGCACGCCGAAAAAGACAAATGACGGGAAGATGAGCAACACCAGCAGGCCTTGGAACAGCCGGGTGTGCGAACGCACGAAATCAAACATGTGATTCAGACCTGGTGCCCGCGCCAACTGCACGGGCTTTGGTGGTGGGTGCTGACGGGTTCGAACCGCCGACCTACGCCTTGTAAGGGCGCCGCTCTACCGGCTGAGCTAAGCACCCGAGCCCTGGCGGGCAGGGGTCAGTTCAGCGCGTCGCGCAAGGCCTTGCCGGGCCGAAACTTGGGCACCTTGGCCGACTTGATTTTGATGGCCGCGCCGGTGCGCGGATTGCGCCCGGCACGCGCCGCGCGTTTGGTCACCGCAAAGGTGCCGAAGCCCACGATGGAGACACTGCCGCTCTTTTTCAGCGTGGTTTTGATGGCACCCACGGTGGCATCCAGAGCGCGCCCGGCAGCGGCTTTGGAGATGTCGGCTTGCTTGGCGATGTGTTCGATCAGTTCACTCTTGTTCACGAAGAATCCCCCTCAAAGGATGTGTCTCAACGATGGGTTCGGATGGGTGTTGTGCCGGGCTGGCAGCGTTGTTTGCGCGGCACCGGGAAATTCATTTAAGCCGCGCCGCCGGGCAGTGTCAAGGCCCGTGGCACGCGCGGCGCGCGCACAGCGAAGCGGCGGATTCTATGCCCGTGTAACAGCAGCACCGAACAGCAAACACCGCTGGGCTTGTACGCTTGACACGGCCTGCGCAACGCACCCCGTCTTGCACTCACCCGGCCACCGCCTGAGCCAGCGCGCGGCCCAAATCCGCGGTGCCGGCGTTGCCGCCCAAGTCTGGCGTGCGCGGTGCCTGCGGGTCGGACAGCAAGGCTTCGATCTGCGCCACCACATGGTCATGCGCAGCGCGGTAGCCCAGGAAGTCGAGCATCAGCGCGGCTGACCAAATTTGCCCGATCGGGTTGGCGATGCCTTGGCCGAAGATGTCGGGCGCCGAGCCGTGCACGGGCTCGAACAGCGAGGGCCACTGCCGCGTGGGGTTGATGTTGGCCGACGGTGCAATGCCGATGGTGCCGGTGCAGGCCGGGCCGAGGTCGGACAAGATGTCGCCGAACAAGTTGCTGGCCACCACCACATCGAACTGCTGCGGGCGCTGCACGAAGTGGGCACAAAGAATGTCGATGTGGAATTGATCGACTGACACTTCTGGAAAGTTAGCTGCCATGGCTGCAACCCGCTCGTCCCAATAGGGCATGGTGATGGCGATGCCGTTGCTCTTGGTGGCCGAGGTGAGCTTCTTGCGCGGGCGGCGCATGGCCTGCTCGAAGGCGTAGCGCAAGACCCGGTCGACCCCCACGCGCGACATCAAGGTTTGCTGCATCACGATCTCGCGCTCGCTGCCTTCAAACATGCGCCCGCCCACGCTGGAGTACTCGCCTTCGGTGTTTTCGCGCACGATCAGCATGTCAATTGCGCCGGGCTTCAAGGCCTGGCCTTGCCGGTCTACCAGCGGCGAGCGAATGCCCGGCATCAGCCGCGCCGGGCGCAGGTTCACGTACTGATCGAAGTCGCGCCGGAACTTGAGCAGCGAGCCCCACAACGACACGTGGTCGGGCAGCAAGGCGGGCCAGCCCACGGCGCCGAAGAAGATGGCCTCGTGGCCACCGAGACGGTCTTTCCAGTCGGTGGGCATCATGCTGCCGTGGCGGGCGTGGTAGTCGCAGTTGGCGAAGTCGAATTCGTCCACTTGCAGGCTGATGCCGAAGCGGCGCGCCGCGGCGTCGAGCACGCGCAGGCCCTCGGGCATCACTTCTTTGCCGATACCGTCTCCGGCCATCACGGCGATGCGATGTGTTGTCATGTGTCTTTGCTTTCAACGGTTGCAGTGGGCAGGGGAGCAGGCTGGCGCACCACCAAGGCCACGCCAGCAGCGGTGAGCACGAAACCGGCCACCACCAACAGCGACAAATTTTCACCGAACAAGAACCAGGCCATCAGCGCCGTGGTCGGCGGCACCAGATACATCAAGCTGCTGACTTGGGTGGCCGCACCGCGCTGGATGAGCATGAACAGCAACGAGCTGCCGCCCAGCGTGAGCACACCCACTGACCAGGCCAGGGCGGCCAGCATCTGCGGCTCAAACCGCACCGGCTCGGTTTCCAACAGCGCCAAGGGCAGGCTGACGACGAAGGCGCCCAGCAACTGAATGAAGTTGGCAGCGCGCACATCGGTGGGCGCCACGAAACGCTTTTGGTACAGCGTGCCGGTGGTGATGCTCAACAGCGCCAGCACGCCCAGCGTCAGGGTCCAGCCGTTCACTTCACCTGCGCCCATCTTGCGCCACACCACCATCAACAACCCCGCCAAGCCCAACAAGAGCCCCAACCATTGGGTGCGCGAAACGTGCGCCGCACCCTGGCGGCTGGACAGCCACAGCGCCGTGAGCACCGGCTGCAGGCCCACGATGAGCGCCGCCATGCCGGCCGACAAGCCGCCCTTCACAGCCAGCCACACGCCGCCGAGGTAGCCCGCATGCATGAACACGCCGGTGACGGCCAGGTGCCACCACTGCTCGCGGCGCTGCGGCCAGCGCGGCCGTGCCAGGCTCAGCCACACGGCAAAGGCCAGCATGGACAAGGCGTAGCGCAGACAAAGAAAGCTCAGCGGTGGGGCGTAAAGCATGCCGTAACGCGCCACCACGAAACCGGTGCTCCAGATGAGCACAAAGGCCGCCGGCATCGCCGCCAGCAGGCGCGCAGACGGGCTCACGCTCAGCGCACGCGCGCACGGATTTCGGGCACCGCCTTGCGCAGGTAGTACACCATCGACCAGATGGTCAGCAGCGTGGCCGCGTAGATCAGCGCCGTGCCCCAGATGCGGGTGTCGATCACCCTGAACAGCGCGCCGTCATACAGCAAGAACGGTATGGCCACCATCTGCGCCACGGTCTTGAGTTTGCCCACGCGGTGCACCGCCACGCTGCGCGACGCACCGATCTGCGCCATCCATTCGCGCAGCGCCGAAATGGCGATTTCGCGGCCGATGATGACCAGCGCGATGAAGGCGTTGACGCGGTCGAGTTGCAGCAAGATGAGCAGCGCGGCCACGACCAGGAACTTGTCGGCCACCGGGTCGAGAAACGCACCGAAAGCAGACGTCTGGTTGAGCTTGCGCGCCAGCCAGCCGTCGAGCCAATCAGTCAATGCCACGGCCACGAACAACACGGTGGCCACCAGGTTGCGCACCGGCGCTTCAAGCGGCAGGTAGAACACCCCGACGATCAGCGGAATGGCCACGATGCGCGCCCACGTCAGCATGGTCGGGATGGTCAAGAACATGGTGTTGATTGTGCCCGCCGCCTCACGCGCCTTGGTTGCGCCTTGGTTGCGCGTCAGTTGTCGAGGCTGCGTGGCTTGAACTGGCGCTCGTCGTTGAACAGAAACACCTCGGTGAAGCGCCAGGGTCGCGGCAGGTGGCCCACCGCGCCGAACGGTGCGGCGCGCCTGACCGCGGCGGTGGCCAGCGCCACGGTGTCGGTGGCCTGGCTGGGCTGGCGCAGCACCTTGATCGCCTGCACGCTGCCATCGGCATGGAGTTCGATTTCGAGCACCGGTATGGCCAGCAAAGGCTGCACCACCTCGCCCGAGTAGCTGCCGCGCGGGTTGGCGGCCACCAGCTTGTGCGCGGCCAGCAGGCGGTACTCGTCCCAACTGCGCGCCGGCCGCGCTTGTGCCGCCGGCGCAGGTGCCGGCGCCGCAGCCGCTGGGGGCGCCGCCGGGCGCATGGGCGCGGGCACAGGCGCTGCCGGTGCGGGCAAGGGCGCGGGCGTGCGGGCGGGTGCCGGCGCGGGCGCCGGTGCGGGAACCATCACGGGCGGCGCCGGCGTGCGGCTGCCGCAGGCCGCCAGCAAGGCCAGCAGACCAAACATCAAACTGAAGCGGAACTTGTCAATGCAGCACACGGTAGATCTCCTCGGCCAACGCCTTTGAAATGCCTTCTACGCTGGCCAGGTCATCGACACTGGCCTGCCCCACCCCGCGCACGCCGCCAAAGCGCTGCAGCAAGGCTGAGCGCTTCTTCGGCCCGACGCCGGCAATCTCTTCCAGCCGGCTGCCGCCGGTGCGCACCTTGGCACGCTTGGCTCGCATGCCGGTGATGGCGAAGCGGTGCGCTTCGTCGCGAATCTGCGCCACCAGCATCAGCGCGGCCGAGTCTGGGGCCAGGCTGAGCTTGGCCCGGCCGTCGGCAAACAGCAGTTCTTCCAGGCCGACCTTGCGGCCCCGGCCTTTTTCAACACCGACGATCAGCGACAGATCCAGCCCCAACTCTTCAAACACCTCGCGCGCCATGCTGACCTGGCCTTGGCCGCCATCAACCAGCACCACATCGGGGAACCGGGCCGCTGCGGGTGCGCCGGCCGCGGCGGTGCCGGCATTCAGGCTCATGAGCAAATGTGGCTCTGCCACGTTGCTCATGCCCCCGCGGGGGGCCTGGCGCGAAGCGACAGGTCTGGGGGCACCCTCAGCCAGCTTGGCATAGCGGCGCAGCAACACCTGGCGCATGGCGGCATAGTCGTCACCCGGTGTCACGTCGTTGATGTTGTAGCGGCGATATTGTGCCGGCTGCATCTGGTGGTTAGCGAAGACAACGCATGAGGCCTGCGTGCTTTCACCGGCCGTGTGGCTGATGTCGAAGCACTCGATGCGCAGGGCGTCCAGGTCGGTTTGCGCCAGGTCGAGCGCTTCGGCCAGCGCGCGCGTGCGATCGCGCTGCGAGCCTTCTTCGGCCAGCAGCCGGGCCAGTGAGATCTCCGCCCCTTTGGCCGCCATCTCCAGCCAGATGCGGCGCTGCTCGCGCGGCTGGTGCTGCGCGCGCACGCGCTGGCCGGCGGCTTGCGACAAGGCGTCGATCAACTCGGGCGCCACGGCGTGGCTGAGCACCAGGGCCGGCGGCACGCCCTGGCCCAGGTAGTGCTGGGCCAAGAAGGCTTCGAGCACCAAGCGCTCGGGGCTGCGCGGCACGGCAGGAGCGGCGTCGAGCACGCCGGCTTCATCAAGCTCCAACGCCGCGGCATCGTCGACATGCGCGGGAAAGTAGGCCCGGTCGCCCAGGTGGCGGCTGCCGCGCACCATGGCCAGGTTGACGCAGGCGCGGCCGCCGTGAACGCGAACGGCCAGGATGTCGACATCGCGCTCCACGGCCGACAGGCTGCTGGGCTCCATCGACTGCTGGTGCAGCACCTTCGACAGCGCGGCAATGCGGTCACGCCATTGCGCTGCCTTCTCGAACTCCAGCGCCTCGGCGCTGGCGTTCATCTGCTGCTGTAAATCGGCAATCACTTCCTGCGCCTCGCCGAGCAAGAAGCGCTCGGTGCTGCGCACGTCGCGCGCGTAATCGGCCGCGTTCACATGGCCCACGCAAGGCGCCGAGCAACGTTGGATCTGGTACAGCAGGCAGGGCCGCGAGCGATGGTTGAAGACCGAGTCTTCGCAGGTGCGCAGGCGAAAGACCTTCTGCACCAACAGGATGGTTTCCTTCACCGCCCAGGCGCCCGGGTAGGGGCCGAAGTAGCGGTGCTTGCGGTCCACGCTGCCGCGGTAGTAGGCCACGCGCGGAAATTTGGAAGCCAACGGGGGCCCCGCCGCGTTGACGGCCGCGGTGGCGGCCACTGACGCCGCAGCGGCCGTGCTGCTGCCATTGCCGCTGATCTTCAAATACGGGTAGCTCTTGTCATCACGAAACAGGATGTTGAACTTGGGGTTCAGCGTCTTGATGAGGTTGTTTTCCAGCAGCAAGGCCTCGGCCTCGTTGCGCACCACCGTGGTCTCCAGCCGCTCAATGCGGCCCACCATGCTGCCGATGCGTGTGCCGCCATGGTCTTTCTGAAAGTAGCTCGCCACTCGCTTGCGCAGGTTGGCGGCCTTGCCCACGTACAGCACGTTGCCCTGGGCGTCGAAGTAACGGTACACACCGGGCAGCGCGGGCAACGCGGCCACGTCGGCCAGCAGGCGTTCACGCCGCGGCGCAACCGGTTCGTTAACGTTTGCAGGGCTGTCTTCACTCATCGCGGCGCATTCTCGCTGCCTTCGATAATGGGCCGATGCAATGGGATGTGTTGTGCCGCGTGATCGACAACTTTGGTGATGTGGGCGTGGCGCTGCGCCTGGCGCGCGACCTGGCACAACGCGGCGAGCAGGTGCGGCTGTGGCTGGATGACACCCGTGCGCTGGCCTGGATGGCGCCACAAAGCACCGCCGGGGTTGAGGTTCTGGCCTGGGCGCAGCAGGCGCATGCGATACCGGGCGATGTGGTGGTTGAAACCTTCGGCTGTGACCCCGAGCCCGCGTTCATCCACGCCATGGCCCAGCGTCAACGCCCGCCGCTGTGGATCAACCTCGAATACCTCAGCGCCGAGCCTTTTGCGCAACGCTGCCACGGCCTGGCCTCACCCGTGGCGGCAGGCCCGGGGCGCGGCCTGGTCAAACGCTTCTATTACCCCGGCTTCACACCCGCCAGCGGCGGGCTGATCCGAGAGCCTGGTTTGCTCGCACGCCAGGCGGCGTTTGATGCGACGGCCTGGCTCGCCAGCATGGGGCTGACGCGGCGGCCGGGCGAGCGTGTGGTGAGCCTCTTTTGCTACCCCGAGGCGCCGCTGGCTGAATTGCTGGTGGCCTTGGCCAGCCAACCCACCGCCTTGCTGTTGGCACCAGGCGCGGCGGCCGCGGCGGTGCTGGCCGGTCGCGCCGACTGGTCGCCCGGCGTGCGTGCGCTGGCCCTGCCTTGGTTGACGCAAACAGACTTCGACCACCTGTTGTGGGCCAGCGATCTGAACTTCGTGCGCGGTGAAGATTCCTTCGTGCGCGCGCAATGGGCGGGCCGGCCTTTCGTGTGGCAGATCTACCCGCAGCACGACGGCGCGCACGGCCCCAAGCTCCAGGCGTTTTTAGCCGCCTACCTGGCCACGGCCGGCGCCGAGTTGGCCACCCCGTTGAGCCGGCTGTTTGCAGCCTGGAACGGGCTGGCATCACACGCCGTGAGCTGGCCCGCGGCGCAGACCTGGCACGCCCATGCTCTGGGCTGGCGCGAGCAGTTGGCCGCCCAGCCTGATCTCACGACCCGGCTGCTGCGGTTTGCCACTGAAAGCCGCTAGAATCGCGGGCTTTGCCCAACCGGCAACAACAGGCATCTAGCCGCTGACTCCCATGAAAATCGCCCAGGAAATTCGCGCCGGCAACGTCATCATGAATGGCAAAGACCCGATGGTCGTGCTCAGAACGGAATACAGCCGCGGTGGCCGCAATTCGGCCACGGTGCGCATGAAGCTGAAGAACTTGCTGAACGCCTCGGGCACCGAACTCGTGTTCAAGGCCGACGACAAGATGGACCAGGTGATCCTCGAGAAGAAGGACTGCACCTACACCTACTTCGCCGACCCCATGTACGTGTTCATGGACGCCGACTACAACCAGTTTGAGGTCGAAGCCGAGAACATGGGCGACGCCATCCAGTACCTGGAAGACAGCATGGCCGTCGAAGTGGTGTTCTACGACGGCAAGGCCATTTCGGTGGAAATGCCCACCACCTTGGTGCGCGAAATCAGCTACACCGAACCCGCCGTCAAGGGGGACACCTCGGGCAAGGTGCTGAAGCCGGCCAAGCTGGCCACCGGGCTGGAGATCTCGGTGCCGCTGTTTGTGGAAACCGGCGACAAGATCGAAATCGACACCCGCACCCACGAATACCGCAAGCGCGTCTGAGCTGAGTCAGGCCCCACGTGGGTGAGCAGCAGAACAAGGGGCACTTCGGTGCCCCTTTGCATTGGCCGGCCGCGCTGCAGCATTGGGCCGGGCGCACGCGCTTCGTGGCGCTCATTCATGGCCTGGGCCGCGGCGAACGGCTGCTGGCGCTGTGGCAGGCCTGGGCAGCAGACCCCGCACGCAGCCAGCGCTTGACCATCATCGTGGTCGAGCCCACGCCGCCGAGCGCAGCCCAGTTAACCACCGAGTTCACTGGCAGCGCACACGAGCAGCGCGCACAAACGCTGGCGCGGCATTGGCCGGTGCTCACGCCTGATCTGCACCCCCTGAATCTGGAAGGCGGGCGCATCGAGTTGCTGCTGGCGGTCGGCACTTGGGCGCGCTGGCAACGCGAGCTGGTGGCGTCATGCGACGCCCTGTGCATCGACGCCCCGCTGTTCGCACCCAGCCAGCAAGACGCGCGGCGCTTCAAGCCCCTGGCCCGTTTGTGTGCGCCGCTGGCGCGGCTGTGGGCGCCGCTTTCGCCGGCGCAAGATGCGGTGGCGCAGCGGCGTGCCGGCTTCGCGCCAATGGCACCAAGCGGCCTGTGGCAACACCAGCCGCGCGCGGCCCCCGCCAGGCTGGCCTGTGAAGTCACCTTGCCCAGCTCGGCGCTGGTCATCGGCGCCGGCCTGGCCGGCAGCGCCTGCGCCTGGGCCCTGGCGCAACAGGGCGTGCCTTGCGTGGTGCTCGATCAGCATGCGCTGCCGGCGCAAGAGGCATCCGGCAACCCCGCTGGCCTGTTTCATGGCGTGGTGCATGCGGCAGATGGCCCGCACGCGCGCTTCAACCGGGTGGCCGCGTTGCAGGCGCAACGAGTCATCGCCCAGGCCCTGGCAGGCGGTGTTGCGGGCGCGTTGTGTGGCGTGCTGCGCCTGGAAAGCACCGGCTTGAGCCTGGCTGCCATGAGCGCAAGCGCCGCGGCCTTGGGCCTGCCGCCGCAGTATGTGCAGGCGCTGGGCGCTGCGGCCGCCACGGCCCTGTGCGGGCTGCCGCTGCCGCACCCGGCCTGGTTCTACCCCGGCGGCGGCTGGGTGCGGCCGGCAGAGCTGGTGCGTTGGTTCCTGCAAGCGGCATCGGCGAGCTTCATTGGCTGCCAACAAGTGACCGCCTTGCACCAGGTGGGCACCCAGTGGCAGGCCCTGGGCGCCGATGGCCGCTGCCTGGCCCAGGCGCCTTGTGTGGTGCTGGCCAGTGCGGGCGACAGCCTGCGCCTGCTGGGCGCCATGGCGCCCCCGCTGCGCGCCGTGCGCGGGCAGTTGAGCGTGCTGCACACGCCACCGGGCCAGACGCCGCAAGTGCCCATGGTGGGCGCGGGCTTCGCCGTGCGCACCGCACCCGGTGAACTGGTGTTCGGCGCAACACAAGATGTTGATGACTTTGAGCCGGGCCTGCGCGCGCCCGATCACGCCACCAACCTGCTGCGCCTGAAAGCGCTCACCGGGCTGGCGTTCGCGCCGAACCAGGCGCCGTTGCAGGGCCGCGTGGGCTGGCGCTGGCTGGCGCCTGACCGGCTGCCGCTGGTGGGTGCGGTGGCGGCTGGCACGGCCAGTTTGGTGGCGCAGCCCAGCATGGGTTCAATGCCGCGTTCATTGCACGGCGTGGCGCGGCAACCGGGCTTGTATCTGTTGGCCGGCCTGGGCTCACGTGGCCTGGGCTGGGCGCCGTTGGCAGCGCAGATCTTGGCCGCACAGATTGTGGGCGCGCCCTGCCCGGCCGAGGCCAGTTTGCGTGACGCCATCGACCCGGCGCGCTTCGCGCTGCGCGCGGCGCGCCGGCACGCTCAGGGTTGAGACTGAGGTTGCGGCTGGGCCGGGGCCGGGGCCTCGTCGGCCGGCACGGGCGCAGCGTCATCATCGTGGCCGGGGTCGCCGGCCTTGCGCTGCGCCTTTTCCTTGGCTTTCTCTTCCTTCTTCTGCCGCTTGGCCAGCTCGCGCTGCCGTTTCTCAAACGAATAGTTGGGTTTGGCCACGGGCCGTCCTTCCTTGGGAGTCAACGATGGGCCGCCGCCCGAACCGACTCTGGCCCCCGCAAGAGGCCGAGCCCGGCAAGTCAGCGGGCGCGCTGTATGACCGCATTGTGGTGCAGGCGCGCGCGACAAAATCGAACGGCTGCGCGCATCGGTTCAAGGTGTCGCAGCCGCGCCGAAGACGAGTGTCTTCACGCCATCGTGCGTGGCCAGCAGGCACAGGCTGGCGCGCTGGCGTGCGAATAGGCCCACCGTCACGACGCCCGGCCACTGATTAACTTCTTCTTCCATGCGCACGGGCGCGCTGATGTGCAGGCCGTGCACGTCGAGGATGTGGCCGCCGTTGTCGGTGACGACGCCCTGGCGCAGCCGGGCGTCGCCGCCCAGGGCCTTGAAGCGCCGCGCCACTTGGGCCGCGGCCATGGGGATCACCTCCACCGGCAGCGCGAAGCGGCCCAGCGTGCGCACGAGCTTGGTCTCGTCGGCAATGCAGATGAAGGCGCGGGCCAGATCGGCCACGATTTTTTCGCGCGTCAAGGCCGCGCCGCCGCCTTTGATCATGTGGCCCTGGTGGTCGATTTCATCGGCGCCGTCAACGTACACATCGAGCTGCTCGACACTGCCGGCATCCACCACGCGAATGCCGCGCTCGCGCAGCCGTGCGCTGGAGCGTTCGCTGCTGGACACGGCCGCGGCCAGCGGCACGGGCAGGTGAGCCAGCGCGTCGATGAAGTGATCCACCGTCGAGCCCGTGCCCACGCCGATCACGCTGCCGCCCTTCACATGCGCCAGCGCCGCGCGCCCCGCCAGGGCCTTGAGTTCGTCTTGATTCATTGTTGTACCTTCGTGCTTCGCACTCCGGTATTCGCCCTTGGGGCTGAGGCCGGACACAGACAGTCCCTGCGGACTGTCTGTCGCCTGCCGAAGGACATCGGCCTCAGGCCGATGGTGGCCCGGCGGGCTCATGGCCACCATTATGAGCAGCGTGCCACGTCAACCTGGCCGCGGCCCAGGCGCCAAAGTGCTTTGCCACAATGCCACGATGACGCTGCTGCCCTACGCCTTGGCCCGCCCTTTTCTCTTCGGCCTGGATGCTGAACGCGCACACGATCTCACGCTCGATGCGATCGCCCTGGTGCAGCACACACCGGCGCTGCGCTGCATCGCCCAGGCCCGCATCGACGACCCGATTGAACTGGCCGGGCTGCGCTTCCCGAACCGCGTGGGCCTGGCCGCCGGGCTGGACAAGAACGGCCGCTGCATCGACGGCCTGGGCGCCCTGGGTTTCGGCTTCATCGAAGTGGGCACGGTCACGCCGCTGGCGCAACCCGGCAACCCGCGCCCGCGCCTGTTTCGCTTGCCCGCGGCGCAGGCCTTGATCAACCGGCTGGGTTTCAACAACCAGGGCTTGCAGGTTTTCTTGGCCAACGTGCAGCGCGCGCGGCGCTTTCGCGCGCAGGGCGGCATCGTTGGCCTGAACATCGGCAAGAACGCCGCCACACCAATTGAAGACGCGGTTAAAGACTATCTGCTCGGCCTGGAAGGCGTGTACGGTGTGGCCGACTACATCACCGTCAACATCAGCAGCCCGAACACGCGCAACCTGCGTGAGCTGCAAAACGACGCTGCGCTGGATGCCTTGCTCGCAGCCTTGCAGCAGCGCCGCGACGCATTGGCCAAGGCTCAGGGCCGCAACGTGCCCTTGTTCGTGAAGATCGCACCCGATCTCGATGAAGCCCAGGTCAAGGCCATTGCCGCAACGCTGCGCCGCCACGGCGTGGCCGGCGTGATTGCCACCAACACCACCTTGCAGCGCCAGGCCGTGCAAGGCCTGCCGCATGCTGATGAAACCGGCGGCTTGAGCGGCGCGCCCGTGTTCGAGGCCAGCAACCGCGTGGTGACCCAACTGCGCGCCGAGTTGGGCCGCGGCACGGCCATCATCGGCGTGGGCGGCATCCTGAGCGGCGCCGACGCGCAGGCCAAGCTGGCTGCGGGGGCTGACCTGGTTCAGCTCTACACCGGCTTGATCTACAAGGGCCCGGCGCTGGTGCGTGAAGTGTCCGCTGCACTGAAAGGTTACAAAGTGCAAGCCGCAACAAGCCCAGGCTGACCAAACCTGTCACTTCAGCGGACAACCGACGCAAGCCGTCGCCCGGCAAGTGACCGGTTGCGTCACCTGCCGTGAATCCTGCACACGCCAACCAGCATTTCGGCCCCATCCGGGGCTGGCACGGCTTTCGCTCATGTTTGGCTGTCCCCTCCCCCCACTGCCAAGGAAAGCAACCCATGAAGCGCATCCAAAAAGGTTTCACCCTGATCGAACTGATGATCGTCGTGGCGATCATCGGCATCCTGGCCGCCATCGCGCTGCCGGCCTACCAGAACTACATCCGCAAGGCGGCGTACAGCGAAGTCATCTCGGCCATCACGCCGTACAAGCTGGCGGTGGATGAGTGCTTCAGCAACACCTCGCTGATCACCGATTGCGACGCCGGCGCCAACGGCGTGCCTGCCGCCCCGACCGCCGTGACCACTGGCGCCTTCAACACCCTGACCGTGGCCGATGGCGTGATCACCGCCACGCCGAATGCCGTCAAGGGCATCCTGGCCACCGACACCTGCGTCATGACGCCGGTGGCCGACGCCAACGCCCGCCTGCAGTGGACCTACACCGGCGCCTGCGTGACCAAGGGCTTCGCCAAGAGCTGACGCGCACTTGCACTGATCGGTACAAAGCCCGCTACGGCACGCTTTTTCACGTCCACCCGCTTCGGCGGGCTTTTTTCATGGCCTGCTGCTTGGCAGGCTCTCTGTTCATGCAAGCCCGCTACTGCCCCAGCACCAGGCCTTCGCGCCGCGGGTCAGCGCCGCCGCGCCAGCCTTCGCCGTGCCGCTGAATCGCCTGCACACCGCTGGGCAGCGCCAGTTCCACCACCTCGTGGCCACGCGCCTTCAATGCAGCCACCGTGCCGGCCGGGAAGCGCGCCGTCTCCAGCAACAGCGGCCCACCCAGCGCAGCAAAGTTCGCCAGCGCCACGGCCTGCTGCGGGCTCAGGCCCCATGGCAGCGTGCCCAGCAGCGTCTTGGCGGTGAAGTGGATGATCAGTGCGCCGCCCGGCGAGCCCAGGCTCATCAACAGGCGGCCGCTGACGCGGTCGAACACCAAGGTGGGGCTCATGCTGGAACGTGGCCGCTTGCCGGGCTGCACCCGGTTGGCCACCGGGCGGCCCTGCGCGTCGGCGGGGGCAAATGAGAAATCGGTTAACTGGTTGTTGAGCAAGAAGCCGCCGGGCAGGCCGCTGCCACCGTCGCTCATGATGCGCGCGCCAAAGGCGGCCTCGATGCTGGTGGTCAAAGCCACGGCGCGGCCATCACCATCGACGATGCTGATGTGGCTGGTGCCGGCTTCCGGCTGCTCAAGTTGGCGGCCCTGGGCCGGTGGCAACGCGCCGGGCGCCCCCGCCGGCGCCATGCGCATGCGCTGCGGGCCAATCAGCGCGGCGCGTTGTTGCAGGTAGGTGCTGCCCAGCAAGGTGTTCCAGTCGTCGCCGGGCGGCTGCACAAACGCCGGGTCGGCCACGTGCTGGGCACGGTCGGCAAAGGCCAGGCGCGCGGCTTCGGCGTAGTGGTGCAGCCAGGCTTCGCCCGGCACGCCGGCCGTCAAGCCGGGCTCGACTTGCGCCTGTTGCAACACGCCCAGAATTTGCATGATCGCCAGGTGGCCTGAAGCCGGTGGCGGCATGCCGCAGACGCGGTAGACCGCTAACCATTCCGTGCACAGGGCAGCGCGCTCGATGCTGCGGTAACCCATCAGATCAGCCAGGCTCAGCGGTTCGAATGGGCTGGCCTGGCCGTTCACCCTGGCCACGATGTCGGCCGCCACCGGGCCTGCATGCAAGGCTGCGCTGCCTTGGCTCGCCACGGCTGCCAGCACCTGCGCCAGGGCCGGGTTGCGCAGGCGGTGGCCCACCGGCCAGGGCTGGCCACTGGCATCAAAGTACAGCGCCGCGGCGCGCGCATCCTGCTTCAGCCCCGGCTCGGCGCGCAGCATGGCGTGCAGCCGCGGGCTGAGCGCAAAGCCGTCGCGCGCCAGCGCCAAGGCAGGCTCGAACAGCCGGGCCCAAGGCAAGCGGCCGTGCGCCTGGTGCGCGGCTTCGAGCATGCGCACCGCGCCGGGCACGCCCACGGCGCGGCCGCTGCCCACTGCCGCAGCAAAAGGCATGGCCTGGCCATCGGCCTGCAAGAACAGCCGCTCGGTGGCGGCGGCCGGCGCCGTCTCGCGGCCGTCGTAGGCCTGCACGCGCTGGCCGTTCCAGTGCAGCATGAAAGCGCCACCACCGATGCCGCTGGACTGCGGTTCCACCAGCGCCAGCACCATCTGCACCGCCACGGCGGCGTCAAGCGCCGAGCCGCCGGCTTGCAGCATTTGCAAGCCGGCCTGCGTGGCCAGCGGGTGCGCCGCGGCCACCATGAAGCGGTGGGCCGTGACCTCGGCCTTGTCTTGCCAACCCGATGCCGCCTCGGGCTGCACCGGCGTTGCTGGCGGCTGCGCGCAAGCCGCCAGCAACGTGGCCACGGCCAGCAAGCTCGGCCAGCGCGGCCGCGGGCAGCAGAACACGGCGCGGGCCGGCGCGGCTACTTCAGCGGCACCCCGGTCTTCGCCTGGGCTTCCTCACGGGTCACACCGGCCGCCAGCTCGACCAGCTTCAGGCCTTCAGGCACGACATCGAACACGCCCAGATCGGTGATGAGGCGATCGACCACCGCCTGGCCGGTGAGCGGCAGCGTGCATTGCGGCAGGATCTTCAAATCAAAGCCGCCATCCTTGCGCCGCGCCACATGCTCCATCAGCACGATGACGCGCTTCACGCCGGCCACCAGGTCCATCGCGCCGCCCATGCCCTTGACCATCTTGCCCGGGATCATCCAGTTGGCCAGGTCGCCCTTTTCGCTGACCTGCATCGCACCCAGGATCGACAGGTTGATCTTGCCGCCGCGGATCATGGCAAAGCTGTCATGGCTGCCGAAGATGCTGCTGCCCTTGATGGTGGTGACGGTTTGCTTGCCGGCGTTGATGAGATCGGCGTCGACTTCGTCTTCGGTGGGGAAGGCGCCGATGCCCAGCATGCCGTTCTCGCTTTGCAGCCAGACTTCGATGCTGCTGGGCACATGGTTGGCCACCAGCGTGGGCAGGCCGATGCCCAGGTTCACATAGAAGCCGTCTTGCAGTTCATGCGCCGCGCGGGCGGCCATTTGGTCTTGGGTCCAGGGCATGGTCAGGTCTCCTGATGGGCCGCCCCGAAGGAGGCCTGCGCCCCAGGGGTGACGAAGGAACCCCCTACGGGGTTTGGGGGCAGCGAACAAAGTGAGCGTGGGGGCTTCATTTCAGACTCCCGCTTTCTCGGTGATGGTGCGCTTCTCGATGCGCTTCTCGGGCTTGCTGTTTAGCACGATGCGCTGCACATAGATGCCGGGCAGGTGGATGTCGTCGGGCGCGAGTTCACCCACCTCCACCACCTCTTCCACTTCAACGATGCACAGCTTGCCGGCCATGGCCGCGGCCGGGTTGAAGTTGCGTGCGGTGAGGCGAAAGCGCAGGTTGCCCGATTTGTCGGCCACATGGGCTTTCACCAGCGCCACATCGGGCATCAGCGCGCGTTCCATCACGTACGTTTCGCCGTCGAATTCGCGCAGCTCCTTGCCTTCGGCCACCACGGTGCCCACACCGGTCTTGGTGAAGAACGCCGGGATGCCGGCACCACCGGCGCGCAGCTTTTCAGCCAACGTGCCTTGCGGCGTGAATTCAAGTTCAAGTTCGCCGGCCAGGTACTGGCGCTCGAACTCTTTGTTCTCGCCCACGTAGCTGGAAATCATGCGCTTGATCTGGCGCGTTTCCAGCAACTGGCCCAGGCCAAAGCCATCGACGCCGGCGTTGTTGGAAATGACGGTCAGGTTCTTCACGCCGGTGTCGCGCAACGCGGCAATTAACGCTTCAGGTATGCCGCACAGGCCGAAGCCGCCAACGGCGATCAACTGACCGTCTTTCACCACCCCTTGCAGGGCGGCGGCGGCACTGGGAAAGACTTTGTTCATGGGTTCACACCTTGTGGGTTTGGCGGGGCGGTTCGAAGCGGCGCGAGCGTACTACGTAAAGGCATACGTAGCCATTACGTAAAATTGACTATCCCGCCTGTCTCCCCAAGCCTGTCTCCCCAAGCCTGTCGCCCCAAGCCTGTCACCCCAACCCCGCGCCGCGCGCGCCCGTGCCATGACCGCATCGCCCGGCGTTGACCTCGCCCCCCTGCACGACACCCTGGCCAACCTGCTGGCGCCTTGGGTGCGTGAACTCGATCTTCAGCTCCTGGCCGCCACAGCAGGTGAAGTGACGCTGGCGCTGCCGCTGGCCGACAAGCATGTGCACGCCGGCGGCGTGCTGTGCGGCCAGACCATGATGGCCGCGGCCGACACGGCCATGCTGCTGGCCATCATCAGCCGGCTCGGGCACTTTCGGCCGATGACCACCGTGCAGTTGCAAACCAGTTTCCTGCGGCCCGTGCCCGCGGGCAGCGGCCCAGCCAAGGTGGTGGGGCGCGTGCTGCGCCTGGGCAAGAACCTGGTCTATGGCGAGGTGGAATTGTTCAGCGCCAGCGGGCAATTGGCGGCGCATTCAACGTCAACCTATGCCCTGATTTGAATGACGCCAGAACTCGACTACCGCACCGCGTTCGAGCTGGCGCCCATCGGGCTGGTGCTGTCGCGCAACCGCTTGATGGTGGACGTGAACCGCCTGTGCAGAGAAATGTTTGATGCCGAGCGCGAGCAACTCATCGGTCAGTCGTTCGAGCTGCTGTACCCCACACCGGCCGAGTTTGAACGCACCGGCGCGCGCATTGCCGCCAGCCTGGACCGCGCCGGCCGCTATGAAGACGAGCGTGTGATGAAGCGCCTGAGCGGCGCGCGCGCCGGTGAGCTGTTCTGGTGCCATGTGAGCGGCCGCGCGCTGGATCCGCGCTCACCGCACGCCGCCGGCATCTGGGCTTTTGAAGACCTGTCTGCGCAGCGCGCGCTGAAGCTCGACCTCACGCCGCGCGAACGCGAGATTGCGGCACTGTTGATCGAAGGCCTGACCAGCAAGTTGATAGGCAGGAGGCTGCTGATCAGCCCCCGCACCGTGGACGTTTACCGCGCGCGGTTGATGCGCAAGGTGGGCGCGGCCAGCACGCCGGAGCTGGTCAACAAGCTGTTGAAGGCGTGAGCCTCACTTGATGATTTGGCGCAGCCAATCGGGCAGCGGCGCCGAACGCCCCTGCGGAAAGTCCACCCACACCGTGGTGGCGCCGCCGCTGGCATACACCACGCCGGGCTCGTCTTCACGCTCCAGCGTCACATAGGTTTCAAAGCTGGTGCGCCCGGGCTGCGCAACATAGTGCCGCGCGCGCACCGTGCCGGGGAATTCCAACTGTTTGATGAAGCTGCAAAAGGCGTTGACGATGACCGGGCACTCGCCCTTCGGGTTGGACACCGCGCCGATGCTTTGCAGCCATTCGAGCCGCACCACCTCCATGTAGCGGAAGTACAGGGTGTTGTTGACATGACCCATCGCGTCCATGTCGCCCCATCGGATGGGGATCAGGCTCTCAAAGACCAGCTTCTTGTCGTCGGGCAGCTCAAATCGCATAGGTGCTCAAGGTGGCGGGTTGATGCCCAGTTCACGCGCCATGTGTTGCACCAGCGCATTCAAACGTTCCAGATCAGCCGCTTGCCGGTTCAGCTCGGCCTTCAGCGCCCCCAGCTCCGACAGGCTCACGCCCTGCTCGCCTGAAGCCGCGGTGAACGCTTCTTGCGCCACGTCACCGCACAGCAAATGCGCCCAGCGCGCCTCGCGCGCACCGGGCGCGCGGGCCAGCTTCACCACCTTGGCGGGTTCTTTGGTAGCCAGTTCGTCGAGGAACGCTTCGACGGAAGAGATGTCAGCAAAGCGGTGCAGCCGCTCGCTGTGCAAACGCAGTTCGGCCGAGGTCTGCGGCCCGCGCAACATGAGCGTGGCCAGCAGCGCCACCGATTGCGACGGCACGCCCAGCACGCGGCCCATGTTGTGCTCGAAGCGCGGCACGCGCCCGCTGCTGCCTTCAAACACCAGGCTCAAGGCGCGCAGGTTGTCCAGCGTGGCCAGCACTTCATCGTCGCTGGCATTCAGCACCGGCTCGCGTGCGGTTTTTTGGTTGCAGCCGAGCACCAAGGCGTTCAATGAAAGCGGGTAGCTGTCGGGCACCGTGTGCTGCTTTTCCACCAGCACGCCCAGCACGCGCGCCTCAAGCGGCGAGAGCACACGCAAGCTCATGCTTGATCAAACCCCATAACCATCGTCAGCCGAAATCACCGCGCCGTTGATGAAGCGGCTTTCGTTGGCGCACAACATCATCAGCGCTGAATCCAGATCGGCCGGCTCGCCCACGCGCTTGCGCGGCAGCATGTTCATCAGCTTCTTGCCCGCTTCGGTTTGCCAGTGCTCATGGTTGATTTCGGTGTCGATGTAGCCCGGGCACAGCGCGTTCACATTGATGCCGAAGCGCCCCCACTCCAGCGCCATGGCGCGCGTCATGTGCACCACCGCGGCCTTGCTCATGGCGTAAACGCCGATCTGCGACACCACGCGCAAGGCCGCCATCGACGCCACGTTGACGATGCGCCCACCGGTGAAGGTGCCCGGCGCGGCGCCGCGTGAGCGCGCGATCATGCGTTTGCCCACCTCTTGCGCCACGAAAAAAGCGCCGCGGGTGTTGGTGTTCATGATGTGGTCGTAGTCTTCGGGCGTCACGTCTACCAGCCTGTGTGAGGCGCCCACGCCGGAGTTGTTGACCAGGATGTCGATCGTGCCCATCTCGGTTTCGGCGTGCGCCACGGCCGAGCTGATGCTGTCGCGGTCGGTCACGTCCAGCTCCACCACATGGGCGTCGCCGCCTTCGGCTTCCAGTTCGGCGCGAAGCGTCTTCAGCCGCTCCATGCGGCGCGCGGCCAGCACCACTCCGGCGCCGGCGCGCGACAGCGTGCGGGCGAACTGCGCGCCCAAGCCGCTGGAAGCGCCGGTGACGAAGGCCACGCGGCCGGAGAGATCGATGTCGTAGCTCATGGGGTTGCTCGTTTTTTGTGGCCGGCGCCACGGCGCCTGAACGGCCAAAGATAGCATGGCGCATCGACCCACAACCCAACGAACAACATCTTCATGCCCACCCAGAGCGCCCTGTTCCAACCCATTGCCCTGCGCAGCTTGCAGTTACCCAACCGCATCGTCGTCTCGCCCATGTGCCAATACTCGGCCGAGCAGGGTTGCGCCACCGACTGGCACCTCATCCACCTGGGCCAGATGGTGCAAGGCGGTGCCGGCCTGAGCTTCATTGAAGCCACGGCCGTCAGCGCGCAGGGCCGCATCACACCGGGCTGCCTGGGCCTGTACGACGATGCCTGCGAAGCGGCGCTGGCGCGCGTGCTGCACGCCATTCGCCCGCATGCCCGCGGCGCCATCGGCATACAAATCGGCCACGCCGGGCGCAAGGCCAGCAGCGCCACACCCTGGCGCGGCGGGCAACAGATTGCCTTGGCCGATGGCGGCTGGCAAGCCGTGGCACCCAGCGCCGTGCCGCACCGCGTGGACGAACTGGCGCCGCGGGCCATGGACGACGCCGACCTGGCCACGCTGGTGGCCGACTTCGTGGCCACCACGCAGCGTGCGGCGCGCCTGGGCCTGGATGCCTTGGAATTGCACGCCGCGCACGGCTACTTGCTGCACGAGTTCTTGTCGCCGGTGTCTAACCATCGAGATGATGCATTCGGCGGCAGCCTGGCCCATCGCATGCGCCTGCCCTTGCAGGTGTTCGATGCGGTGCGCGCCGCCTGGCCGGCAGCCAAACCGTTGGGGGTTCGCATCTCGGCCACCGATTGGCTGGAACACACCGGGCAGCCGAGCTGGACGGTTGACGATTCGATCGTCTTCGCCGCCGAGCTGCAAGCGCGCGGCTGTGACTGGATCGACGTTTCTTCAGCCGGCGTATCCGGCCAGCAGCGCATCGCGCTCCAGCCTGGCTACCAGGTGCACCTGGCTGACCACATCAAACGTGCTACCGGCATGACGGTGATGGCCGTGGGACTGATCACCGAGCCCGCGCAAGCCGAGGCGATTGTGTCCAGTGGCCAGGCCGACCTGGTGGCCCTGGCGCGCGGCATCTTGTGGAACCCGCACTGGGCCTGGCGCGCCGCCGCCGAGCTGGGCGCGCAAGTCAAGCCGCCGCCGCAATACGCTCGCGCTGCCCCGCGCGAGTTCGCGCAAGCGCTGGACATCTATGGGTTCGGCATGCGCTGACAACGCGCCGGCTCAATGACCCGTCACGCGCAACGCCAGGCCGGCAGGGTCTGGTGGCGCGCCGTTGCCACTCCACGCAATGTGCAAATCAGGCCGCAGCAGCAGCACCGAGCGGCCATACAGCTTGCACAAGCGTGGCTCGTTCAGCTGCAGCACAGCCAGCGGCGCTTTGATCGCAGCAAACGCTGCCTGCAGCGGCGCGGCGTCGCAGGCAACGCCCAGGCACAGCAGCGTGTAGCCGTTACCCAGCAGGTCTTGCAGCGCGCGGCCATCGCTCAACCACATGTGCGGCACGCGCACGCCGGGGCGGGCATGCGGCAGGTACTGGCTGGTTGGCCATTGCGCCACATTGCCGGGTTCAGCGGCCACCAGCGGCGAGCCCGCGTAGGTGTAGCCCAACTCGGCGCCGACCATGCCGTGCATGCGGCTGTGGTGTTGTTCGAACGCCGCGGCGACGGCCTGGCGCAGCGCGGCACCGCGTTCGTCAGAGTCATGGATGTGCGGCGTCACCAGCCCGGCCCACAACGGCACGCCGGCTGCGGCCCAGCCGGCGTTCTCGGCGTTGCGCAGCCCCACCGGGCGCCGCTCCAGTTCATAAGATTCAAGCAGCCTCGGGCCGCCCCAGCCCTGCACCATGCCGGCCAGCTTCCACGACACATCGAACGCATCGCCCAGGCCGGTGTTCATGCCCAGGCCACCGGTGGGAATGAGCAGGTGCACCGCGTCACCCGCCAGCAGCACGCGGCCCTGGCCGTAGTGCTCGGCCACCAGCAGGTGGTGGCGCCAGCTCAGCACATGCTGCACGGCCAGGTCGCAGTCGAAGCCGATGAGCTGGCGCAAAACGGCAACGAAGTCAGAGCCCTGCGCCAGCGTGGTGTGCAAGGTGAACTCCTTGCGGTCGCCCTGGGCCACGATGACCGAGTCGTCACAGAAGTTGTAGTGCCGCCCCTTGCCCACGGGAATGCGTTCGTAGAGATCATCAGAACGAAAGATCACCTGGCGCAGTTCGCGGATGCTGCCCTGGCCTTGCAAGGCGATGCGCAGCTTCTTGCGCACCGTGCTCGTGCCGCCATCACAACCGACCAGGTAACTTGCATCCACCACGGCGTTGCTGCCATTGGCAACGCGCAAGCTCACGCTCACGCCGCCGGCGTTCTGGTCGAAGTCAACCAGCTCATGGCCGTAGCGCACGGTCACGTTCGGCGTGGCTTGCGCCACTTCCTTCAGTAGCGGCTCGACCTTGTTCTGCGACACGAGTTGATAAGGTTCGAGCCCGAAAGAGCCATCTTCGCAGGCCGCAATTTCCGCGCGGCGCTGCGCCACTGAGGGGAACTTCAGCACCGCCAGCGCCGGCTCGTTCATGCGCGTGAGCAAGAAGACGTCCATCGGGTTGGTGCTTGGATAGCCCAACTCACGCACCCGATCAGCGATGACGATGCGCCGCCACAGTTCCATGGAACGCGCGTTCGTGCGGTCCATCTTGGGCCAGGGCGCGGGCGTGGGGTTGCGCTCATTGACCAGGCACGTCACGCCGCGGCGGCCCAGGTCGATGGCCAGTGACAGGCCCACCGGGCCGGCACCGGCCACGATCACGTCGTAGCGGCTGTGCAAGGCTTCAGTCACGACGGGCCGCACCAACGTTCACCCGGCATGTGTGGGCCGGCACGCCCACGCCCCAAGCATCAAGCCGGCTGCGCCGCCAGGAGTTGCCCGCCACCAAAACTGCCCTGCACCGGTGCCGTGCCGCCGGCCTGCACGCGCACCGCGCAGTACTTGAATTCAGGAATCTTGGCGAAGGGGTCGAGCGCGGCGTTGGTGAGCTTGTTGATCGCCGCTTCGTAGTAGCAAAAGGGCACGAACACGGCGCCGCGCGGCGTGCCGGCATCGGCCCGGGCGTACAGCGTGACCGCGCCGCGGCGCGACTCGATGCTCACCAGTTCGCCGGGCAGTACGCCGATCACTTCCAAGTCCAGCGGATGGATCAGCGCCGTCGGGTCGGGCTCCAGCGCGTCGAGCACCGAGGCACGCCGCGTCATGCTGCCGGTGTGCCAATGCTCAAGCTGGCGCCCGGTGATCAGCACCATGGGGTATTGCGCATCGGGCCGCTCATTGGCCGGGATGATGTCGGCCGGCACGAAGCGCGCGCGGCCGCCTTCGCGCGGAAAGTCTTCGGTGAAGACCACGCTTTGGCCCGGGTCGCCTTCGTTCACACAGGGGTAGGTCACGGCATGTTCGCGCTCCAGCCTTTCCCAGGTGATGCCGCCGATGCTGTGCATGGTGTGGCGCATCTCGTCAAACACCTCGCTCACATGGCCGTAGTTCCAGCCGCAATCGAGTTGATTGGCCATCTGCTCGATGATCCACAGGTCTTGCCGCGCATCGCCCGGCGGCGGCACGGCCTGGCGGCCGAGTTGCACCAAGCGATCGGTGTTGGTGAAGGTGCCGGTCTTTTCAGGGAACGCGCTGGCGGGCAAGATCACATCGGCCAGGTAAGCGGTTTCAGTCAAGAAGATGTCTTGCACCACCAGGTGTTCCAGCGCGGCGAGTGACTCACGTGCGTGGTTAGCATCGGGGTCGCTCATGGCCGGGTTCTCGCCCTGCACATACATGCCGCGGATCTGGCCGTGCTTGATGGCGTGCATCACCTCCACCACGGTGAGGCCCACTTGATCGTCGAGCGTGCCGGGGGCCAACTTCCACGCCGCTTCAAAGCGCGCGCGCACGGCGGGTTGGCTCACGTGTTGGTAGTCGGGCAGCATCATCGGGATCAACCCCGCGTCTGACGCGCCCTGCACATTGTTCTGCCCACGCAAGGGGTGCAGCCCGGTGCCGGGGCGGCCGATCTGGCCGGTCATCAGCGCCAGCGCGATCAGGCAGCGCGCGTTGTCGGTGCCGTGCACATGCTGGCTGATGCCCATGCCCCACAGGATCATCGACGCCTTGCTGGTGGCGTACAGCCGCGCCACCTCGCGCAGGGTTTGCGCGTCGATGCCGCAAATGGGCGCCATGGCCTCGGGCGTGTAGGCCGACACGTTCTGGCGCAGCTCGTCATAACCGATGGTTCGAGCGGCGATGAAGGCTTCGTCAACCAGGCCTTCGGTGACGATCACGTTCATCAGCGCATTCAGCATCGCCACGTCGGTGTCAGGCTTGAACTGCAAGAAACGGTGCGCCACGCGGGCCAGGTCTGAGCGGCGCGGGTCCATCACGATCAGCTTGGTGCCGGCCTTGGCCGCGTTCTTGATGAAGGTGGCCGCCACCGGGTGGTTCACCACGGGATTGGCGCCGATGAGGAAGATCACCTCGGCGTTGGCGACATCCCGCACCTGGTTGGACACAGCG
>JANOXU010000110.1:0-6851 GCA_031418595.1 Burkholderiales bacterium | reverse complement strand
TGTTCCAGACCTAGCTTCAGGTCGTCAGCCCACGAGTCGAGCTTGCTGACCTCCTGCCCGAAGTAGCCCAGGTTCCGCTGATTCGCCGCGCGCAACACCGCCAGGCCACGCGCTTCTGCATCGCCTTGAAGCGTATCGGGGCCAGCAGTGAACAAACCCTCGGGCAGCTGCCGAGCCGGCAGGCGAAGGAGCTTTTCGGGATCGTCCTCAGCAAGCACGGCGCCCGCTGCTGTGCATGCGGAAACGATGAGGTGCTGCTCTTGTTGGCCGAGCGCCGCGACGCTGATGAGCTTGACGCTCAGCCAGCCGCTTTGACCTCGGTAGCTTTTGAGGGTGCTTATTTGCGCGCCATAGCCGCCGTAGTCGAACACGATGCGGGCGGGCGACAGGGGACGCGTCTTGGCCTGACTACTCACCCACTCCGCCAACGGGTGACCGAGCCGATAGAGATGCGCATCGCCGCTGCGCCGGGGCAGCTCGTAGCGGCCGAGAGGCATCAGCTCGGCATCTGCGTCGGCAGTGCCGGCCGGGCTGCGTTTCAGCAGGAAACCATCGTCGTCAAAGGTCGCGCAGTCGGCCAGCTCGGTTGCAGAGACGTCCATCAGCAGCCGCTCGTGGCGTGACCTTGCTGAGCGGCTGTCTTCGGCGCGCATGCGCAGCTTGTCCTGCACCTCTTCGTCAAAGTTCTCCAGCAGCAGTTGCCGAGTCTTGATCATGGCCTCGTCGATTTCGCCCGACAGCTCCAGCCGCAGTTGCTCGAAGCTGGAGCGGATGTCGTTGGGGTTGCGACAGTACTGGTAGATGTCGGCAATGCGGCGCTCGAAGTCGACGCCGGAACCGATGGCGCCGAGCACTTCATCGCTGGCGCCGAAGACGCCTTCGAAGAGGTGGAACTTCTCGGCCAGCAGCTCGTAGACGCGGGCGTCGGCTTCGTTGCTGCGATCCACAAAGTTGACGACGACCACATCGTGCTTCTGGCCATAGCGGTGGCAGCGCCCGATGCGCTGCTCGATGCGTTGCGGGTTCCAGGGCAAGTCGTAGTTGATGACCAGCGAGCAGAACTGAAGGTTGATGCCTTCGGCGCCGGCCTCGGTGGCGATCATGACGGTGCCACGCTCCTTGAAGTGCTCGACCAAGGCGGCGCGGGTGTCGGCTGTCTTTGAGCCGCTGATCCGGTCGGTGCCGGCATGACGCTTGATCCAGTCGGCGTACACGGCCTGGGCTCGTGCGTCGCTGTTGGTGCCATTGAAGAGCACGATGCCGGCGCCGTAAGGCGTCTCGGCGAGCAAGTTCAGCAAGTAGTCTTGCGTGCGCCGTGACTCTGTGAAGATGATGGCCTTCTTCTCGGCACCCAAGCGTTCAAGCTCAGCGAACGCGCGCGTCAGCGCGGTGAGCAGGGAGCGGCCCTTGGCGTCGTCTCGGATGCTGGTGGCCAGGGCTTTGAAACGCCGCAACTCAGCGATCTCGGCGGCCACGGCATCGCGCCCGCCGCGTGCATCAGGCGAAGGCTCGGCGGCAGCCGCGCCGTTGCCCTCGTATTCCTCGGCGGTTTCGTCTAACGCCTCGTAGTCTTCATCGAGAGCCTCGGCTAGGTCGGCAGCGGGGCCGAGCTCATCCAGCACACCCTGCAATCGCTTCGCCATGGTTTCAAGGGCACCCGCAATGGCGTGGCTGGACGATGCGAGCAGCTTCCACAACACCAATGAGATGAGCTGGCGCTGGCCGTCTGGCAACGCATTCAGGTTGGGGCGGCGCAGGTAGTCACCCACCAGCGCCGAAAGCTCGCGCTCCTGATCTGACGGTGTGAACTCCTGGACGATGGCCCGGCGGGCGGTGTACGGCACGTATTGCTGCACCTGGCGACGCAGCGTGCGCTTGCAGATGGGCGCGATGCGCAGACGGAGGTTGGCAAAGGCCTGCTCTTTCGGCTGCGACGTGAACTGCGCGCGGAAACTGTCCACGTCGCCGAAGACACGGTCGTCGATCATGCTGACCAAGCCGTACAACTCCAGCAATGAGTTCTGAAGGGGTGTAGCGGTCAGCAGCACCTTGGAGTGCACGTGAGCGAGGGCGTCCTTGATCGTCTTTGCGATGACGTTGCTGGTCTTATAGACGTTGCGCAGACGGTGCGCTTCATCGAGCACCACGAGGTCCCATTCAACGGCCTTGATGTCGTCAGCCTTGGCCTTGGCGAATTGGTAGGAACAAATCACCGGGCCTGTTAGCGCCGATCCCGCCAGCACGAAGGGATTCGCCTTATCTTGCTTGCGCAACGCGTTGTAGTTCTTGGCCTCCAGGATCAGGCCGTGCAGGTTGAACTTGTCTTGCAGTTCTTGGTGCCATTGTTTGCGCAAGTTGGCCGGCACGATGATGAGGATGCGGCGCCTGCGCTCGGCCCAGCGCTGCGAGATGACGAGGCCGGCCTCGATCGTTTTGCCCAGGCCCACCTCATCGGCCAGGATCACGCCCCGCGAAAGCGGGTTCTGGCAAGCGAAGAGCGCGGCATCGACCTGATGCGGGTTCAGGTCAACCTGCGAATCGACGAGGGTGGATGCCAACGACTCGACGCTGTCACTCGGCGCCCGCCGGGTGAGTAGCCATGCCACGTACTGGCTCTGGTGCGGGGTAAGGAGGCGCCGAGTCACGCGGCGCCTTCACAGCGGGCAGTGGCAGCTTGCACGCGCATGGCGACAGAAGCTCTGTTCGGCACGATTCAACGTGAAGTGACTTTGGATTTGACGGGCCGGCCGACCACCCTGCGCGGCGCTCGGGTCTTCTCGATGCGTCGCAGTTCCAACAGAACTTCACGGGCGTCTTCGGTTCTGCCCGCATCGATATCTGCCAAGCCCTTCGCGATGTCATCAAGCAGCACCAAGTGAACGCGCTCCCTCTCCAGCCGGTGGTAATAGTCCAGACGATCGGCGTCGATCAGCGCGACGTAGCTCTCGCCGTTCTTGGTGATGACTTTCTCGCTGCCGGCCTTCACTTCGTCGGCCAACTCAGACAGCCGGGCTCGCGCCTGGGTGAAGGGCACAACGTCTTTGGCGGCAATCGACATGGCAGCTCCACAGGTTGCAGAATTCTGTGCAGTTTAACGCTCAGCCTCTGGGTTGTGGGCAGTTTGCTGCAGCGCAGAAACGGCAGCGGCCCGCCAGTTTCCCGGCGGGCCGCTGTTCAATACGAACGGGCTATCAGTCGATCAAGCCGTCACCGCCCGCGCCGCGTCCGCATATTCCTCGATCTGATCAAAGTTCATGTACTTGTAGATCTTGCTGCCGTCGGCATTGATCACGCCCATGTCAGTCTGGTATTCGGCCACGGTGGGCAGGCGGCCGAGTTTGCTGGCGATGGCGGCCAGCTCGGCCGACGCCAAGAACACATTGGTGTTCTTGCCCAGACGATTGGGGAAGTTGCGCGTGCTGGTGCTCACCACCGTGGCGCCTTCGCGCACCTGGGCCTGGTTGCCCATGCACAAGCTGCAACCTGGCATTTCGGTGCGTGCGCCGGCGGCACCGAACACGCCGTAGTGGCCTTCTTTCGTTAGTTCGGCCGCGTCCATCTTGGTCGGCGGGGCGATCCACAGCTTCACCGGGATGTCACGCTTGCCTTCAAGCAGCTTGCTGGCCGCGCGGAAGTGGCCGATGTTGGTCATGCAGCTGCCGATGAAGACTTCGTCGATCTTGGTGCCGGCCACGGCACTCAGAAGTTTGGCGTCATCGGGGTCGTTCGGGCAGCACAGCACCGGCTCTTTCAGATCGTTAAGGTCGATCTCGATCACGGCCGCGTACTCGGCATCCTTGTCGGCTTCCAGCAGCGTCGGCTTGGCCAGCCAGGCTTCCACCGCCTGGATGCGGCGCTCGATGGTGCGCTTGTCGAGGTAGCCCTGGGCGATCATGTTCTTCATCAGTACCACGTTGCTGGTGAGGTACTCCTTCACCGGCGCCGGGTTTAACTTCACCGTGCAGCCGGCAGCGCTGCGTTCGGCGCTGGCATCGCTCAGTTCGAAGGCTTGTTCCACTTTCAAATCGGGCAGGCCTTCGATTTCAAGAATGCGGCCCGAGAAGACGTTGACCTTGCCTGACTTGGCAACCGTCAACAGCCCGGCCTTGATGGCATACAGCGGAATCGCATGCACCAGGTCGCGCAGCGTCACGCCGGGTTGCATGGTGCCCTTGAAGCGCACCAGCACGCTTTCTGGCATGTCGAGTGGCATCACGCCGGTGGCCGCGCCAAAGGCCACCAGGCCCGAGCCCGCCGGGAAGCTGATGCCGATGGGGAATCGCGTGTGGCTGTCGCCGCCCGTGCCCACCGTGTCGGGCAGCAGCAGGCGGTTGAGCCAACTGTGGATGATGCCGTCGCCCGGGCGCAGGCTGATGCCGCCGCGGTTGCTGATGAAGCTGGGCAGTTCGCGGTGGGTCTTCACGTCCACCGGCTTGGGGTAGGCCGCGGTGTGGCAAAAGCTTTGCATCACCAGGTCGGCGCTGAAGCCCAGGCAGGCCAGGTCTTTCAGCTCGTCGCGGGTCATGGGGCCGGTGGTGTCCTGGCTGCCCACAGTCGTCATGCGCGGCTCGCAATAGGTGCCCGGGCGCACGCCTTGGCCTTCGGGCAAGCCCACTGCGCGGCCCACCATTTTTTGCGCCACGGTGAAGCCGGCTTTGGTTGCGACAGGCGGCTGTGGCAAGCGGAAGGTGGTGGACGCTTTCAGGCCCAGAAATTCGCGTGCCTTGGCGGTGAGGCTGCGACCGATGATGAGGTTGATGCGGCCGCCGGCGCGCACTTCATCGAACAGCACATCGCTCTTGATGCTGAAGCTGGCGGCTTGCGCGCCGTTCTTCATGATCATGCCTTCGTACGGCAAGATGTCGAGCACGTCGCCCATCTCGAAGCTTGAAACATCTACCTCAATAGGCAGCGCGCCGGAATCTTCTTGCGTATTGAAGTAGATCGGCGCGATCTTGCCGCCCAGGGTGACGCCGCCGAAGCGCTTGTTGGGCACGAACGGGATGTCTTGGCCGGTGGCCCAGATGGCGCTGTTCGTGGCGCTCTTGCGGCACGAACCGGTGCCCACCACATCGCCCACATAGGCCACCAGGTGGCCCTTGGCTTTGAGGTCTTCAATGAATTGCATGGGGCCGCGCTTGCCGTCTTCTTCGGGCGTGAAGGCCGCGCCGGCGCGGGTGTTCTTCAGCATCGCCAGGTAGTGCAAGGGGATGTCTGGGCGGCTCCAGGCGTCGGGCGCGGGGCTCAGGTCGTCGGTGTTGGTTTCGCCGGGCACCTTGAACACGCTGACGGTGATTTTCCTCGCCACTTCGGGGCGCGAGGTGAACCATTCGGCATCGGCCCAAGACTGCACCACGGCCTTGGCGTGGGCGTTGCCGGCCTTGGCCTTCTCGGCCACATCGTGGAAGAAGTCGAACATCAGCAGCGTCTTCTTCAAGCCGGTGGCGGCCACGCTGGCTACTTCTGCATCGTCAAGCAAGTCGATCAAAGGCTTGACGTTGTAGCCGCCCACCATGGTGCCCAACAGCTCGGTGGCCAAGGCCCTGCTGATGGCCGGCACGGTGATGTCGCCATGCGCCACCGCGGCCAGGAAACTGGCCTTCACCTTGGCGGCGTCGTCCACGCCCGGGGGCACGCGGTGCGTGAGCAAGTCGAGCATGAAGGCTTCTTCGCCCGCGGGCGGGGTCTTGATGTGTTCGATCAAGTCAGCGGTTTGCTGGGCGGAAAGCGGCAGTGGCGGAATGCCCAGGGCGGCGCGTTCGGCGGCATGTTGGCGGTAGGCTTGAAGCATGGTGGTTCCTTTGAAGCGGAAGACGCGCCGCGCGGCGCGAATCAAATCAAACGTTAGAGCAGGTGTTTCACGCCGTCTTGCTCGCCTTGCAATTCGGCCAGGGTCTTGTTGATGCACTCCTGGCTGAAGGCGTCGATCGGCAGGCCTTGCACGATGCTGTATTGGCCGCCCGAGGTGGTGACCGGGAAGCCGAACATCACATCTTTGGGGATGCCGTAGTCGCCATTGCTGGGCACGCCCATGGTCACCCACTCGGCGCCAGTGCCCAGGGCCCAGTCGTGCATGTGGTGGATGGCGGCGTTGGCGGCTGAAGCGGCGGAAGACAAGCCGCGCGCTTCGATGATGGCTGCGCCGCGCTTGCCCACGGTGGCAGGAAGGTGTCTTTGTTCCAGGCCTGGTCGTTGATCATGTCCTTCACGCCAGCGCCTTCAATCGTGGCGAAGCGGTAGTCGGCGTACATGGTGGGCGAATGGTTGCCCCACACGGCCAGCTTCTTGATGGCGGCCACCGGCTTGCCGGTCTTGGCGGCGAGTTGGCTCAGCGCCCGGTTGTGGTCGAGCCGCAGCATGGCGGTGAAGTTCTCGCGCGGCAGGCCGGGCGCGCTTTTCATCGCGATGTAGGCGTTGGTGTTGGCCGGGTTGCCCACCACCAACACCTTCACGTTGCGGCTGGCCACGGCGTCGAGCGCCTTGCCTTGCGCGGTGAAGATGGCGCCGTTGATGGCCAGCAGTTCGGCACGCTCCATGCCGGCCTTGCGCGGCATCGAGCCCACGAGCAAGGCGTAGTCGGTGTTTTTGAAGGCGGTCATGGGGTCGCTGTGGGCTTCCATGCCGGCCAGCAGCGGGAAGGCGCAGTCTTCCAGTTCCATCATCACACCCTTGAGCGCTTTTTGCGGGCCTTCAACCGGCACTTCAAGCAATTGCAGGATGACTGGCTGGTCTTTGCCCAGCATTTCGCCGGCTGCGATGCGGAACAACAGGGCATAACCGATCTGACCAGCGGCGCCGGTGACGGCAACGCGAACGGGCGGCTTGTTCATGGGGTGGGCTCCGTGAAGGGG
>JANOXU010000109.1:0-27966 GCA_031418595.1 Burkholderiales bacterium | reverse complement strand
GCGCGCCGCGGTGTGGTTCACCGCAAGCGACTCGCGACACCCGCCTGTGCCCAATGGGGCCCCGGCCCTTCGGGTTGAGGCCAAAGGGCGCGTCTGCGTCGTTGCAAACCCGGGCCTTGGCCACCAGCCAAGGCCCGGGTTCGCGCCTAGCATCCATCGCCCTTTGGTCTCAACGCAGGGTCCTACTATTCACGGACAAGTTCTTAGCCCAGCATGAACCAGCACACCACACTGTCATCACCCTACCCGCGCGACCTGCGCGGCCATGGCCGCCAGCCGCCACACGCGCAGTGGCCGGGCGGCGCGCGCGTGGCCGTGCAGTTCGTGCTGAACTTTGAAGAAGGCGGCGAGAACAGCGTGCTGCATGGCGATGCCGGCAGCGAACAGTTCTTGTCTGAAATGTTCAACCCGCCGGCGTATGCCGCCCGGCACCTGAGCATGGAAAGCATCTACGAATATGGCGCGCGCGTGGGCGTGTGGCGCATCTTGCGCGAGTTCGAGCGCCGCGCCTTGCCGCTCACCGTGTTCGGTGTGGGCATGGCGCTGGAACGCAGCCCGGAAGTGACCGCGGCGTTCAAGGCCCTGGGCCACGAAATTGCCTGCCACGGCTGGCGCTGGATCAACTACCAAGGTGTGCCTGAAGCCATTGAGCGTGAACACATGGCGCTGGCCATGGCACGCATCGAGACGTTAACCGGCGAGCGCCCGCTGGGCTGGTACACCGGGCGCGACAGCCCGAACACGCGCCGCCTGGTGGCCGACCACGGCGGCTTCGCCTACGACAGCGACCACTACGGTGACGACCTGCCCTTGTGGCTGAACGTGCGCAAGACTGACCAGACGCTGGCGCCGCACCTGGTGCTGCCGTACACGCTCGATGCCAACGACATGCGCTTCGCCCTGCCGCAGGGCTATTCGCACGGCGACGAGTTCTTTCAGTACCTGCGCGATGCGTTCGATGTGCACCACGCCGAGGGCGATGAGCGGCCAACGATGATGAGCATCGGCATGCACTGCCGCATCCTCGGGCGGCCCGGGCGCATGCGCGCCTTGCAGCGCTTTCTCGACCATGTGCAGGCGCACGACCGCGTCTGGGTCGCGCGGCGCATCGACATCGCGCGCCACTGGCGAGCCACGCATCCGTTCGACGCCAACACCGCCTTTGTTTGGGAGTGACACTCGTGCTGACCCTTGAACAGATCAACGCCGCCAGTGCCGACGAATGCGTCGCGCTGCTGGTCGGCACCTATGAACACTCGCCGTGGATCGCCCAGCGTGCCGCGCCGGCGCGGCCCTTCGCCAGCCTGGAGCAGTTGAAACTCGCGTTGGCCCAGGTGGTGCGCGAAGCGGGGCGGCAGGCGCAGTTGGCCTTGATTCGCGCCCACCCGGAACTGGCGGGCAAGGCCATGGTGAGCAAGACACTGACCGTGGAATCCAGCCACGAACAAGGCCAGGCGGGATTGACCGAATGCACGCCGGCGGAGTTGGCCCAGCTCCAGCAGCTCAACGCCGCCTACAACGCCAAGTTCGGCTTCCCCTTCATCCTGGCGGTGCGTGGGCCGCGCGGCGTCGGCTTGAACAAGGCCGAGATCCTGGCCACGTTTGATCGCCGCCTGGCCCACCACCCCGACTTTGAATTGGCCGAATGCCTGCGCAACATTCACCGCATTGCCGCAATCCGCTTGAATGACAAGTTTGGCCACACGCCAGCGTTGGGCAACCAGGTGTGGGATTGGGCCGAGCAACTGGCCACGCACAGCGACCCCGGCTATGCCGAGCGCGGCGAACTCACGGTCACCTACCTCACGGATGCCCACCGCGCCTGTGCGCAGCAACTCTCAAACTGGATGCGCGCCGAGTGCGGCTTCGACAGCGTTGAGATCGACGTCGTGGGCAACGTGGTGGGCCTGTATCACGGCAGCCGCGAGCACGCCCAACGCCTGCTCACCGGCAGCCACTTTGATACGGTGCGCAACGGCGGCAAATACGACGGGCGGCTGGGCATCCTGGTGCCCATGGCCGGCGTGCGCGAACTGCAGCGCCAGGGCCGGCGCCTGCCCTTCGGCATTGAAGTGATCGGTTTTGCTGAAGAAGAAGGCCAGCGCTACAAGGCCGCCTTCCTGGGCTCGGGTGCGCTCATCGGCCAGTTCAACATGGCTTGGCTGGATCAAGCAGACGCCACCGGCATCACCATGCGCCAGGCCATGCAGCAAGCCGGGCTGTGCATTGAAGACATCCCCAAGTTGCAGCGCGATGCCGCGCGCTACATGGGGTTTGTTGAGGTGCACATCGAGCAAGGGCCGGTGCTAAACGAGATCGACCTGCCGTTGGGCATCGTCACCTCCATCAACGGCAGCGTGCGCTACGTGGGTGAAGTCATCGGCATGGCCAGCCATGCCGGCACCACACCCATGAACCGGCGCCGCGACGCCGCCACGGCTGTGGCCGAACTGGCATTGTTCGTTGAACAACGCGGCGCCACCCTGCCCCACCTGGTGGCCACGATGGGCATGCTCGAAGTGCCTAACGGTTCAATCAACGTGGTGCCCGGCCGTTGCACCTTCAGCCTGGACATTCGCGCCACCACGAACGACGTGCGCGACGCATGCGCGCAAGACGTGCGCGCCGAACTGCAGCGCATTTGCGAACGACGCGGCGTGCACCACCGGCTCGAACAAACCATGTGCGTGCCGGCCGCGCCCTCAGCCCCCGCCTGGCAGCAGCGCTGGGAGCGCGCCGTGCAGGCGCTGGGCTTACCGCTGCACCGCATGCCCAGCGGCGCCGGCCATGACGCCATGAAGCTGCATGAAGTGATGCCGCAGGCGATGCTGTTCGTGCGCGGGCTGAACGCGGGCATCAGCCACAACCCGCTGGAAGCCATCACCAATGATGATGCCGAACTCGCCGTTCAGGCCTTCATCAACCTGCTGAATCAACTTGCTGGCGAACCGTTGTGACCACCGTCCAACATCGGGCGCTGGACGCCTGGCTCGATGCCCTTTCGATGAAGAACCCTGGTGCAAAGCCATGCCAAGCGCGCAGATGAACGCATCGCACTCGAAGGCGTGGGCCACGCCACCAAGGTGGTGGCGCGCTCGCTGACTGATCTGCGGGACTGCCGCCTGCGCGCCTGGGCCGGCGCCCCATCAAGGCGCGATGTAGGCGTAGCCCTGCTGCTGGTAGGCGCCCAGCGCAATCCAGCCATTGGGCACGAGCTTCACTTCCTGCATCAAGGCAGCGGGGTTGAGCTTGCGATCGGCCAGCGGCAAGTTGCACTGCTCGATGCCCACCACACCCGGCGCATTCTTCAATTCGCGCAGCTTGGCGGCGACTTGCAGCGCGTCGGCCCGCTCGGTTTCCTTCACCGCGCCGAGGTTGGTCTGCGTGAAGAACGAGGCGTTGCCGCGGAAGGTCATCACGATCTTGGGCGTGATGCCGCTGTCGATCAGTTGCTTGCGCGTCACGTCCACGTTTTGCAGCTTGTTCAGCAGCACCACGGGGTTGGCGTCGGTGAAGTCAAACGCGAGCTTCATCTCCTTGGCGCTGCTGGCGCTGCCGGGGCCTGTCGATGCGCAGCCATGCAAGGCCAACGCGGCCAGCGTGGTGATCAGGATTCGTGTCGTCATGAAGCTCTCCTGTGTCGGGGGTGGTGAAACCATCGTACAGCCGGCGCAAGCCCAGCAGCATGGACGAGTTCCTCAGCAAAGCCACGCTGGCCATGGCAGGGCTCACCTTGGCATCGTCTAGGATGCCTGGCTCATACATGCCCTTGAAGAGGAACGACAGCATGAAGACCCGAGCCGCAGTGGCCTGGAAAGCCGGCGCCCCGTTGACGATTGAAGAGGTCGACCTGCAAGGCCCGCGCGACGGCGAGGTGTTGGTCGAGGTCAAGGCCACCGGCATCTGCCACACCGATCAGTTCACGCTCTCGGGCGCCGACCCCGAAGGCCTGTTCCCGGCCATCCTGGGCCATGAGGGCGCCGGCGTGGTGCTTGAAGTGGGGGCCGGTGTGCCGTGGCTGAAACCGGGCGACCATGTGATCCCGCTGTACACGCCCGAGTGCCGCAACTGCAAGTTCTGCCTCTCGCGCAAGACCAACCTGTGCCAGGCGATCCGCGCCACGCAAGGCAAGGGCTTGATGCCCGATGGCTCATCGCGTTTCTCCATCGGCGGCAAACCGATCCTGCACTACATGGGCACCAGCACCTTTGCCAACCACATCGTGGTGCCGGGCATTGCGCTGGCCAAGATCAGGCCAGACGCGCCGTTCGACATCGTTTGCTATATCGGCTGCGGCGTCACCACCGGCGTGGGCGCGGTGCTGTTCAGCGCCAAGGTCGAGGCCGGCGCCACCGTGGTGGTGTTCGGCCTGGGCGGCATTGGCCTGAACGTGGTTCAGGGCGCCAGGATGGTGGGTGCCGGGCAGATCATCGGTGTGGACATCAACCCGGCGCGCGAAGCCATGGCGCGGCGCTTTGGCATGACGCATTTCATCAACCCGACGCAAGTGCCCAACGTGGTGGACGCCATCGTGCAACTCACCGACGGCGGCGCTGACTACAGCTTTGAGTGCATCGGCAACACGCAGGTGATGCGCCAGGCGCTGGAGTGCACGCACAAGGGCTGGGGCCGCAGCATCATCATCGGTGTGGCCCCGGCCGGCGCCGAGATTGCGACGCGGCCGTTCCAGCTCGTCACCGGCCGCAAGTGGGAGGGCACGGCCTTCGGCGGCGCCCGCGGCCGCACCGATGTGCCCAAGATCGTTGATTGGTACATGAACGGCAAGCTCAACATCGATGAACTCATCACCCACCGCCTGCCGCTGGAGCGCATCAACGAAGGGTTCGATTTGATGGCGCGCGGGGAGTCGATTCGCTCGGTGGTGGTGTTCTAGTGTTGCGATCCAGAAGTTTCGAGACATGAAACCGCGTCTTCGTCCGCCATGCGTCGTTGCAAATCCGCGCCATAGCAAAGGCTATGGCTGTGGTTTGCGCCTAGCCTGACGAACGAATCCATCGCTTTCATTTGTACCGAAACCTCTGCACCGCAACACTAGTGCCCGTCGGGCTTTGGGCCAAGCTCAACAAGGAGATCGGTTCGAAGCTGGAGCGTGAAGGCGTAGCGCGGGTCGAAAGGAAAGGCGGCGTGAACCACCTACTCGACACTTTCGCTACCTGAAAAATCAGGTGCCAGTCCTGCCCTTGCTTGTTCTTTCCATGGGGCGCTTCGACTGACGCGGTGCGTGCACCTGCACGACCTCACGAACTTTGTCACGACCTGCGGTCGCCTCTGTCTGCGCGTGCAACGGGAACTGCTGCGGATTCAAAGGATTGCCGGGCGACAGCTGTTTGGTAGAGCTTTTTGACTGCTTCATGCTGGATCCAGGTTGACAGCACGGTGGACGAGGAGGCGGGCGTCGAGCACTGCGATCGAATCGCCCTCGTAGGCCCAAGCGACACCTTCGGACATCACGTCAAGAACTATGGTGCCGGCGTCCTTGCGTTGATGCTGTGCCTATTGGTCACCTGCCAGGCAGGATAGCGTGGCTGCATGCCGTGTATGTAGGACAGCGCCTCAACCATTGACGAGACCCGATCATCGGGCCGCGTCTACACAAGTTAGTGGCCCGAGGGATGAGTCGCGCAGAAACCGTTCCGGCGAGGAGAGAAACGTTGGCCGAGAGGCCGCACGACGCGATCTTGCTGACGCCATCGCCTCCCGATCCGAATGGCCCTGATGTATCGGTCGATCGTGTTGAAGGTCCGGCCTGCGACGCAGATCCTCACGTCGCTACGTGGCCGCAGGCTGCCCGTGAGGCGACATCATTTCAGTGGCCGCAACGTCTCGCATTGCCGCCTCGAGCCATCAAAGTTACCGCAAGCCGGTTCGCGGCTGCTGAACAGCCGGGCGAAAGCTTGCGCCCAGGCAGCCACGTTGAGACTCCAGTAACCTCTACAGTTAGTCAATGAACAACATCGCCGGCTGCTCCAGCAACGTACGCACCCGCTGGATGCAGGCCGCCGCCACCGCGCCATCTACCACCTGGTGGTCGAACGATGACGCCATCGCTACCTTCAATCCAAGACTATTTCAGGCCCGACTCCTGCAACGGCGCCACCTCGAACCGAACCGTGGAAAGCATCGGCGCCGGGTCGGCTGTCTGGATAGCGGGGCCGCAGAGGACCGCGTCGCCGCCTGCTGCCACCCCCGCAGCCCAGGCCGCGTACTGATTGCGCAACAACGCCTCATCCGTGCCACTCACCTCGCGCCCGTCATCCGGCAGCCCCGCCTCGCGGTGCAAGCTGACCCACTCATTGCCCTGCGCCGCCAGCCCCTGCTGCACACACTCGAACAAGTGCAGGTCGTCGTGCGCCACGATGGACGCTGGCGAGAACGCCACGCAGTTGTAGGTGAGCGCGCTTTCCAGCAAGGGCGCCGGGGCGCCAACGGCCTCGAAGGCCCAGGCTTCGACCAAGGTGCGGTCCACCGCCAGTGGGCGGATGACGCGCATCACTTGCGGCGCACCTTTGATGGCGATGCTGGGATAGAAGACCACGTTTTGCGGCACGAAGGCCAGTACGGCCTGCGCGCGCTGCGGGCCGTGCGCGGCGCTGAGTTGCTCGGCATAGTCTGGCAACGATGCATAGTCGTTGTGGATGCTGTGCTGCGTGCCCAGCACGCTGTGGCCGTGCGGCAGCACACGCCCGCCCATGGCCTGGAAGAAGCGGTAGCCCGAACCAAAGGGCAACATCTGGCGCATCGCCAGCGGTGGCGCAGCGCCCTGCCCTTGCTGCGTCCACACCGCCGTGGCGGCATCACTCACCGACTGGTGCGCGGTGACAGGGTGCACCGCATCGTTGATGTTTTCCAGGTAGACCTTCCAGTTCGCGGGCACCACGGTGCGCAACACGCCGCCGGCCACTTGCAGGCGGCCCTGCGGTGAACGGTCAGCCAGCAGGTCTAACGCTTCAAGTAACTCGCCCGCCCATTCCCCAAACGGCGGGCCGCCGACACCGGCCGCGCTGCGCGCAAAAACGAAACCACGGTGCACGGCCACCTCGCCATAAGGCGTGAGGCCCTGCGCGGCGGGGCAGTGCTCGAAGCCGCTGCCGGCGTAGCCGGCTTGCAGCGGCTGGCCTTGCAAGCGGCCGTCAAGCGCATAGCGCCAGCCGTGGTACGGGCATTGCAGCGTGCGCCCGGCGTGGCCGGCAGGCTCCAACGTGAGTTGCGCGCCTTTGTGGGCGCAGCGGTTGTGCAGCACGGCCACGCTGCCATCGGGCTGCTTCACCATCAACAAGGGCTGGCCGGCCAGCGTGGTGGTGATGAAGTCACCGGCCTGCGGCACCTGGCTGTCGTGGCCCACGAACAGCCAACTGCGCGCCCACAGGCGCTGCATTTCGAGCGTGAAGATTTGCGGGCTGGTGTACAGGCTGCGGTGCACCTGGTTGGGCTGCACCAAGGCTGCGATGTCGATGGTGTTCACGGCGCGGCCTTGGCCACAAAGCTGCAATGCGCAAAGCCCGCCGCTGCACAACCGCATTCGGTGGCGATGGCCGGTGCCGCAAAGACTTGCGTGGCCAGCGCTTGCAGCATGCCGCGGATCGGCGCGCACACCGCTTGCCCGGCGCTCGCCCCACCCGCACTGAGCCAGCCTTGCGCAAACGGGCTGCCGTGCACGTCGAGCTGCAATCCAGCCCCTTGGCGCTGCAAGACCCAGCGGCCCCAGCCCAGGTCGGCCGCGGCTTGCAAGGTGGTGGTCATCAAGGAGTCAACATCACCGTCGCAGGCCACGGCGTAAGCACGCAAGCTGTCGGCGCCGTGTTGCTGCACCGATGCCGCCAGCGCGTCAAACATCGCCGCCTGCGCGGGGCCTTCAAGCCGCTGCACGGCGCCCATCAACACATCGGGCCGCAGCATCACGTAGCGGCGCGGGCCATCGTGCACCGCGCCGGTGGCAACGTTCCAGTTCAGCCGTTCACGCAAGCCGGCCATGAGCGTCTCACTTGCCCAGCAGCAGCGCCGGCAGCCCGGTGGCCAGGCCGGGAAACAGCAGCACCAGGCCGATCATCAGCATGCCCATCAGCACATAGGGCCACACGGCGGCGAAGATCTCGCTGGTGGGAATCTCCTTCGGCGCCACGCTGCGCATGGTGAACAGCAGCATGCCAAACGGCGGTGTCAACAGGCCAAGCTGCATGCAGATGAGGTAGAGCACGCCGTACCACAGCGGGTCCCAGCCGAAGTGCAGCACCATGGGCATGAAGAAGGGCAAGGTGATCAGCATCATGCTCACCTGATCCACAAAACAACCCAGGAAAAGCAGGATCACGATCATGCCGGCCAGCACCGCCCAGGGCGCCAGGCTGGCATCTTTCACCATCGCCACCAGGCCGTTGGTGGCGCCCGAGAACGACAAGATTTGCGAGAACGTGGTGGCGCCGATGATGATGAACAAAATCACCCCGGTGATGGCCGCCGTGCCGCTCAAGGCCTGGCCCACCGCCTTGAACGTGAGGCTGCGGTAGAGCAGGCACACGGCCACCGTGGCCAGTGCGCCGAGCGCGGCGCTTTCGGTGGGCGTGGCCCAGCCGGCCGACATGGCCACGATGACCAGCACGAAGATCAGCACCAACGGCGTCACGTTCAGCAGCAGCGGGCCGAAGCGCGCCCAGCCTTGCGTGGGCTCGGGCTCCGAGGGCGGCGCCAGCTCGGGGTGGCGCCAGGCGGTGTAGACGATGTAGACCAGGAACATGCTGGCCAGCAAGAAGCCCGGCACCACGCCGGCGATCAGCAAGCCCGAAATGGAGATGCCGGCCAGGCTGCCCAGCAGCACGGTCAGGGCCGAAGGCGGGATCAGCATGTCCACCCCGCCAATGGCCATGATCGGCCCCATGGCCAGGCGCGGGTGGTAGCCGCGCGCCAGCATTTGCGGCAGCAGCAAGCCCCCCAGCAGTGCGGTGGTGGCGATGGTGGAGCCCGAGATGGCCGAGAACACGGTGCCGGCCACGATGGCCACCACGCTCAAGCGCCCGGGAACGCCGCGAATGGCGCGGTCGAAACTGTCAATGGCTTTCCAGGCCAGGCCGGTGTGGAACAACACCTCGCCCATCAGGATGAAAAACGGAATCGGCGTGAGCGAGAAGTTGGTGACGGAAGCCACGCCGTTGCGCACCACCTGCATCAGCCCCGCCTCGCCACCCATGTAGACCACGGCGCCGATCAGGTTGATGGCCAGGAAGGCAAAGCCGGCCGGCAAGCCGACGAGCAGCAGCACGGTGAGCACGCCGAACAGCATGAGCAGGCTTTGCCACCAAGTCACTGCGAACCGCCTAACGTTTCAGTCAACCCTGACGGGTTCAACACCCGCCGCCCGCATTCCAGCGCGAGCAAACCAAAACCGATGGGCACCGGCACGAACAACCACCATTCCGGGAACACCAGCGCCTTCATCACCAGGCTGCCGGCGCCGCGGCTGTCGAGCAGCATGCGCATGCCGTACCACACCACCAGCAAGCTGATCACCAGGCCCACGCCCGACGCCAAACGGTCCACCCGGCGCTGCGCGGCGCTCGACAACACAGCGCCCAGCAAATCGAGCCGCACATGCTGGTTGCGCCACATCAGCCAGGGCGCGGCGGCCAACGTGGCCACGGGCAGCGCGTATTCGGTGACTTCGTTGATCCAGGGCAGCGTGCCCAGCCCCAGGTTGCGGCCGATGACGTCGCCGCACACCAGCAGCGTGATAAACCCCACCACTGCGGCGGCCAGGCCGCCGCAGCAGCGCATCAGCGTTGCATAGGCACCGTAGGCGGGTTCAGCGGTGGCGCTTATTGCCACCGCTCCCAGCTCGGTTGATCTGTGCCGCGCAAGCTCAATCCTTTTTCGTCACCAGCGCAAAGGCGCGCAGCGCGGAGCCGGTGCCGCCGCGCACCTTCAGCGGCGGCGTGACCACGGTGAACTCGTAGGCGCGCGCGGCCGACAGCTCTTCGAGGTTGAGGTTCTCGATGATGTACACGCCGTGGTCCGGAATGAGCCGAAGGTGCACCGGGAAGACCTGGAACTTGCCGTCGACCACGGCAATGGGTGGGCGCTGCTCAAACGTTAACGTGTCGTTGCCGACGATGCGCGCGCCGCGGGCGATCAGGTAATCAGCCGCGCCCACGCCCGGCCCGGGCGAGGAAGCACCCGCATACAAGGCCTGCTGGTTGGCAAAGTAAGCGCCCCAGCCGGTGCGGATGAACACCGTGTCGCCCTTGCGGATGCGCACGCCATGCGCGCGTTCGGCGTCCATCAGGTGCTGGGCAGTGATCTCGAACGTTGGCGGCAGCGGGTTCGAGCCGCCCATCATCAGGCGCGCCACGTCGAGCAGCACCGCGCGGTTGATCAGCAGGTCGTTCGGGAACTTGTCGATCGCCAAATGGCCGCCCACGCCGGATGCGCCCAGGCCTGCAGGGTTGGACGTGGCCGCGGCAGCATCGACCCCGCCAAAGAGCTTGCCGTCGTGGCCGATGTGGCCCAGCGCGTCGATGCTCGGCGCGCCATGCTGGCCGCTCCACTGCATGATTTCTGACGTGAACGAGAGCTGCCCACCGTCGCCGAACGCGCCGCGCGTGTTGGCGTGCGTGGCGGCCAGGTTGGAGCTGTACGGCGGGTTGACCGAGGCGATGGGCGACTGGCTGTCCCAGGTGTGGGAAAGATCGATCAGGCGCGACTTCGAAATCAGCTTCCACAGCTCGGCGCTGTGGCCTTTGTTGCCCTTGTCGCCGTCGTCGGCGGCCACCGGCGCCATGGGTGCGGCCAGCAAGGTGCAGGCCAGCGCGGTGGCTCCCGCGCGCGCCAACCAGCGCATGCGGGGGGCAGGTTCATGGTGATGGGTCTGGGCAAGTTGGGTCACGGCGGTCTCCATTCTTGGTTTATGAAGCCACCCGCTGCGGCGGGCGGCGAAAGGGCCCCAAGCGGGGCCAAGCGGGGGCAAGCCGGCTCAAGGCGCCATCAACTTCTTCAGTTGCGCACCATGCTGGGGGCTGGTGGCCAGGATGCCGGCCCAGCCCGACTCTTGCGCCAGGGCCAGCATGCGCTTGGCTTCAGCCTCTGGCAGCTTGATCACTTGAATGCCGGCGTCGGCCTGACGTTTGAGGTCAGCCGGTGCGTCCTTGCTCGCCATGTCGGCATTCATGGCTTCAATCCAGGCCACTTGCTTGTTCAAGAACTCGCGCTGCGCCGGCGCCAGCGCATTCCAGGCCTTGGCACTGAACACGATGCCCAACTCGATGTTGTAGAAGCCCGGGTCGACGCGGTACTTGGTCTTCTCGTGCCAGCCCAGATCGAAGATGCCCAGCAGCGGCCAGCCGTAGCCATCGACCACGCCGCGGTCGAGTGCAGTGAACACCTCGCCCGGCGCCACCTGCATCACTGAAGCACCCAGCTTGGTGAAGAACTCGCGGTAGATGGGGGCAATGCGGATCTTCAGGCCGGTCAAATCAGCCTTGTCAATCTTCTTGTTCAAGTAGATGTGGTACGGCACGCCGTCACCCGTGCGGGCGTAGTAGTACAGGCCTTTTTCCAGCATCAGCTTGTTGAGGTGATCGACCGTGCCGTTCTTGCGCATCTCGGCCCAGGGCACGGTGGCGTAATTCAGCGCCAGGCTTTCGGGCGAAGTGCCGGCAATGAACGAGGTGGTGGTGTTGGACAAATCCACCACGCCGTTGCGCAGCGCCGCGCCTTGCTCCATGGTGGGGATGGCCTTGGGCCCGCCGAGGTAGTTGATCTGCACCACGCCCTTGCCTTCGTCGTTCACCTTCTTCACGAAACGCTCGAAGTTGCGTGCGTAGTAGGTGCCTTCCTGGAAAGCGTTGACGGCCTTGAGTGTCACTTCCTGCGCCAGTGCGGTCGCGGTGGCAAACAGGCTCAGGCACAGGGCCAGGCTGGCGGTAAAGGGACTCAGGCGTAGGCGTTGGATCATCGTGGTGCTCCTCATGGTGCGCGGTGTGCGGGAAGGCTCAGGATAACGTTTCGCCGGCCGGCGGGCGCCACAGGCCGGCATGGCGCAACTGGGCCAGCACCCGCGCCAGCACCTCCTGGCGGTAGGCGGGAACGTCGCGGCCCGGGTAGTCGTGAAAGCCGCTGGCGGTCTTCAAACCCAGCTTGCCCTCATCGAACAGGCGCCCCACGATGGCCGGCGCGGCGTAGCGCGCGGCGTCGATGCTGTGCGCCATTTCGCGGCTGGCGTGGTGCAGGATGTCGATGCCGCCGAAGTCGATGAACTCCACCACGCCGATGGCCGCAAAGCGCAGGCCCAGGCCGAAGCGCGTGGCCTTGTCGATCTCTTCGGCCGTGGCCGCGCCCTCTTCGATCATGCGCGCGGCCTCGTTCATGATCAGCGCTTGCAGACGCGGCACGATGTAGCCGGGCGTGGGCCCGCACACCACCGGCAGCTTGCCGATGCTTGCCATCAACGCCTTTGTGCGTGCCAGCACCTCGGGTGCCAGGCCCGAATGCGTGGACAGTTCCACCACGGGGATGATGTAGGCCGGGTTCAGCCAGTGCATGTTCAAGAAGCGCTCGGGGCCGCGCACCATGCCAGCCAGTTGCGTGACCAGGATGCTGCTGGTGGTGGACGTGATGATCGCCGTGGGCGCGCAATGCTCGTTCAGCCAGGCAAAGGCCTCGCGCTTGGCGGCCAGGGTTTCGGGCACGCACTCGAACAGCAGTTCGGCTTGCGCCAGTGCGGCCGGTGCGCCGGCGGCATCCACCAACTGCACACGCTGCGCCACGGCTTCGATCTGGTCTTCGCTCAAGGTGCCCAAAGTCGCCAACCCATTCAACGCAGCGTGAAGCTCGGCCTGCACGTCGGCTTGCAATTGCGCCCAGGCCGCCGGCGTGCGCGCGCGCACATCCACCAACGCAATGCGATGCCCGGCGTAGGCCAGCGCGATGGCAATGCCGCGGCCCATGCGCCCGGCGCCCACGGCGGCGAAGCGCGCCATGCGCTACTCGCCTTCGTGCAGCAACTGCTGCAACTCAAGCCGAGACAAGGCGGCCAGGCCCATGGCTTCAAGCGTGCGTTCGCCGTGCCGCAAATCGCGCCCGAGGAAGCCGCCCACGATGGCCAGCAGGCCCTGCGCAATGGGGGCATCCACCTGTGCCCAGCGCGCCACGCTGGCCAGCAAGGCCAGGCCCAGCTCGGTGTCTTCGCTGATGTAGCGGTGCGTGTGCAACTCGATGTGCTCGCGCCAGTCGCCGCTTTTTTGCAGCTTCTTGTGCGCGTCGCCGTACATCCACCGGTCGTTGTTGTAATGGTCGGCCAGCGGGTAGTGCGGCGCCGTGTAGCCCAGGGCTTCGCGCACGGCAATGCGCTCCAGGTCGAGCCGGTCCGTTACCGCGCGCACGGCGGGTTGCGTGCCTTCGGTGTGGATGTCCCACTTGTCGAAGTGCTGCAAGGGCGCAGCATTCATCACCATCAGCGGCGGGTGGATGATCGGGCCGGCATTCATCAACGCGCCCGACAAGGCATCACCGCAAGCGTGCACGCTGGGGTAGGCGTTGCGAATCACTTCAATGGTTAGTGCGCTGCGCCGTTTCGGGTACACGCCGGTGGGCAGACGCAGCGCACGCACGGTGATGTTCACTTCACGCGGCCCATGCTTGCGCGCCAGGTAAGGCAGCGTGCCGGTCTCGGCCCAGGCCACATCGGCTGCGTTGCCCGCGGCGCGAACGATGCGCGACATGACCAGGCTGCCGAAGCTGCCCGGCGGCAGGAACACCACCTGGCCAGCAACCAAGTGCAGCGCCATGGCGCGCGCGATGCTGGCCTGCGCCGTGGCGGGTGCGGGCACCAGCACCAGCTCGGCGCCGCGCAGTGCCGCGCCGATGTCGGCCGTGGCCAGCGCGATGGGCACCTCGCGGCTGCCGGCGGCGTCTTTGAGCAGGATGCTGCCGGCATCCATCACCGCTTGCAGCGCCGCCGCATCGCGGCGCCACAGGCGCACTTCGTGCCCTGCTTCAGACAGGTCGGCAGCGGCGGCGAAAGCGCCGTTGCCGCCGCCCAGAATGGCGATCTTCATGGGGGTGCTTTGCAGTGAGGTCAGGCGTGTCGGCTCGGGCTGGCCGGGCTAGGCACCAGCCGCCGACGATTGTGGCGCCGCTCATGCGCCGCGCCGCGCGCAGCGTCAGGCCAGCAACAAACGCCGCATCCAGTCGAGCAGCACGCTGGGCAGAAGCGCGGGTTGCATCAGCATGGCGTAGTGGTGCGCGCCGAACACGCCCGGCAGGTAGGCGGCGGCCTGGCGGTCCACGGTCAGGCAGAACGGCGCGATGCCCTGCATGCGCGCTTCGACCACCGCGCGGCGCATGTCTTCAACGCCGTAGCGGCCCGCGTACACATCCACATCATTGGGCTTGCCGTCAGACAGCAGCAGCAGCAAGCGGTGCGTGGCGTTCTGACGCGCCAACGTGGCGCTGGCATGGCGAATGGCGGCACCCGCGCGCGTGTACTGCTCGGGCTCAAGTGCCGCGATGCGTGTGGCCACGCTGTGGCTGTAAGGCTCGTCGAACCCTTTGAGGGTGCGCACGGTCACCCGCTGCGGGCCGTGCCCTGAAAACGCCTGCACCGCATACGGCTCACCCAGCGCGGCCAGGGCGATGCACACCAGCAGCAGCGCCTCGCGCTCAACGTCGATCACGCGCCGGCCGCCCGAAACCCAACTGTCGGTGGAGCCACTGGTGTCGATGAGCAGCAGCACGGCCAGGTCGCGCCGGGTGCGCCGTTGCGCGCGGTACAGCGCTTGCGGCATGGCCAGGCCGGCGCGCAAGTCGGCCTGCGCGTCAATGCAGGCTTCGAGGTCGAGTTCATCGCCATCAAGCTGGCGGCGCAGCGTGCTGCGTTGCGCGCGCAGCAGCTCGAAGCGGCGGCGAATCGAGTCGAGCATGGTGCGGTGCTCGGCCAGGGTGTCGTCCACCCACTGCTGCGCGCCGGCCGGCGCATTCAGCTCATGCACGCTGGCGCCGGGGCTGCGGTAGGCCTGGATACGGTGATCCCACTCGGGGTAGTTGATGGCGGCGGACTCGTCGCGGGCCACGGCTGTAGCTCGCCGCGCTTGTGCATCAGGCGGGTCGTCGCTCAGCAGCACTTCCTGGGGCCGGCCCGGGTTGGTGACGAGCCGTGCCTGCGCCAGTTCGGCCAGCGACTCGGCGAATTCTTCGGCCGGCATCTGGTCATCGCGGTCAGTGGGCCGCTGCAGGCCGAATGGATCCTCGGCCACTTCATGCGGCGCCGCGGCTTGAATCATCCAGGCGCCTGGCTGCTTGTCGTCTTCATCGTCAGTGCCTTGGCGCACTTCGGGGCGGCGCGCCAGGCGGGCACTGCGGGTCGCGCGGTCTGGCTCAAGATCAGGAGGCACGTGCGGAGCCAAGCCGGGCGAAGGCACGGTGGGGGGTGGGATCAGATCGCCCGTCCACCAGTCCTTCAGCAGCGCCTGGGCCGAGTCGGCCGGCATGCCGCGCATGAACTCGCTGGCCAGTTGGCGCGCGATGCGGCGTGACGCGAGCGGCGATACGCTGGCGCAGGTGTCGGAAAAGTGATCAGAAACGTTATCAACAACGTTGTCAGCGCCCGCGCCCCACAGCGCGACAGGGCTGGCCAGCCCTTGGCGCAACCAGGCTTCGAGTGCTCGTTGTTGCGTGGGCCAGTGCGGCACCGGTGGGCGCGCACGCAGCGCCGCTGCGCGCCAGGCGTTCAGCGGCGCCAGCATGCCAGGCAACAGGCGGGCCAAGGCGGCGTCTGCGGCGTGAGCTTCGACCAGCAAGTACAGCTCGCGCACCAGCGGCGTGGCAGCGTCGCCCGCGCCGGCCGCGCTGCCGCGGCTGGCGCGCATGGCCTGTTGCAGCGCCACGATGCGAAAGCGTTCAAGCGCCTGCTGCGCATCAGCCAGGCCGGTCTGCGCCGGCAGCCAGATGCTGCGGCCATCGGTGGCCGGTAGCGCGCCTTGTACACGCGGGCCAGTGCGCCGTTGCAAGGCCCTGGCCAGGAAGGTGGGGCGCGCCGGCAGCGGCGCCGTGCGCAGGCGGTAGCTGACGCCGAAAACGGCGGTGATGAGCAAGTCCAGCCGCTGCGCCACATCGGCCAATTCAAGCGTCGCCGGGGGTGGCGCGTGGGCACGGTGGCGGCGCCACAGCCCCTGCACGAACGTGGTCGTGCGCAGGGCCGCAGCGGTGATCACGTCTTCGGCTTCGGCCATGCGCGGCTCGTGCTCAAACGAACGTGGCGTCCACCAGGTCGCGCATTGCAGCGACCAGCATCGCGTCATCAGACAGCGGCGCCACGACGGCGCAGTAGCACGCCTGGCGCGCCGGCGTGCCACTGGCCACCAGCGCGGCCGCGGCAATCAGCAGCCGCGTGCTCGGCACTTCGGCCAGGCCACGGTCGCGCAGGCCGCGCAGGCGCTGCGCCAGGGCCACCAGCGCCACCGCCGTGGCATGGTCGGCGCCGGCTTCGCGCTCAACGATCGCGGCTTCTTGCGGCGCCGGCGGGAACGCAAAGTCCAGCGCCACGAAGCGCTGCCGCGTGCTGGGTTTCAAGTCTTTCAGCATGCGCTGATAGCCCGGGTTGTACGAGACGATGAGCGCAAAGCCCGGCGCGGCGGCCAATGTCTCGCCGGTCTTGTCGATGGCCAGGAAGCGGCGGTGGTCGCTCAGCGAATGCAGCACGACCAGAGTGTCCTGCCGCGCCTCCACCACTTCATCGAGATAGCACAGCGCGCCTTCGCGCACGGCGCGGGTGAGTGGCCCGTCTTGCCACACCGTGCCGTCGTGGTGGATGAGAAAGCGGCCAACCAGGTCGCTGGCGCTGAGGTCGTCATGGCACGAAACCGTGACCAGCGGGCGTTGCAGCCGCCAGGCCATGTGTTCAACGAAGCGCGTCTTGCCGCAACCCGTGGGGCCCTTCAACATCACCGCCAGGCCGCGTTGGTGGCAGCGCTCGAAGATCGCCACTTCAGCGCCGGCCGGCAGGTAGAACGGCTCGCTGCGCGGCGGCAGCAGCGCATGAACCGCAGCGCCGCTGGCCCCGGGCAAGGCATTCACGATGATGCGGGTGCCACCGCGGGTCGCGGCGCCGGGCGCCGATCATCGGCCACCTCGAAGCGCGGCGCGTGGCGGAAGAAGTCGAGGATGAACAGGCCCACACCGATGGTGAAGATCGAACCGGTCACGACCAGCATCACAAAGTGCACCTGGATCTTCAACTGCGCATCAAGGTAGCCCATGCCCAGAATGCGCTCCAGGTAGACCTGCGCAATGCCCGCGGTGGCAAACGACAGCGTCATGCCGAACATGCCGCCGATTTGCAACCAGAACGACCAGTAGCCCAGGCTTGTGCCTTGCTCGGAACGCCCGGGCGTCATGGCCGGCAGCGCGAAGCTGATCATGGCCAGCGTGATCATGGCGTAGGCGCCGTAGAACGCGGCGTGGCCGTGCATGGCGGTGATCAAGGTGCCGTGGGTCCACTTGTTCACATCGGGGAAGGTGTGCGCCAGCCCGAGCAGCCCGGCGCCGAACAAGGTGAACACGGCGCTGCCCAGCGTCCAGTGCAGCGCCAAGGTGTTGGGGTGCGACAGGCCCGAGCGGCGCATGGCCGAATAGGCGTAAATCGCCATGCCCACCAGCGCCGCCGGTTCCAGCGCGCTGAACACCCCGCCGATGGGCAGCCAGTACGCCGGCACGCCCACCCAGTAGTAGTGGTGCGCCGTGCCCAGGATGCCGGCAATGAAGACCAGGCCGACGATGACGTACAGCCACTTCTCCATCACCTCGCGGTCGGCGCCTGACAGGCGGATCAACAGGTACGCCAGGAAGCCGCCCTGGATCATTTCCCACACGCCTTCAACCCACAGGTGGATCGTCCACCAGCGGTAGAAGATGGCCACCGTGTAGTTCTCGTGCTCCAGCAAGGCCGGCAGGTACAGCAGCGCGGCCAGACCCAGGCCGAGCACCAGCACGCCTTCGGTGGTGGTGAAGCGCTTGGACTGCCAGATCGTCATGCCGATGTTGTAAAGGAACAGCAGCATGCAGATCACGATCACGATCTTGTGCGGCAGCGGTTGCTCAAGCAGCTTGTTGCCGGTGCCATAACGGAACAGGTAACCTACCACGGCGGTGACGCCCATCAACGTCCACAGCACGAGCTGCACATAGGCCAGCTTGACGCTGTACAGCTCGCTGCGCGATTCGTCGGGCACCAGCCAGTAGGTGGCACCCATGAAGCCGGTGAGCACCCACACGATCAGCAAATTGGTGTGGATCACCTTGGTCACATCGAACGGCAGGATATACAGCAGCGGGTCCGGGCCGAGGTACTTGGCCGCGCTGAGCAGGCCGAACACCAGTTGCAGGCCGAACAGCACCATGGCCACGGCGAAGTACCAGTAAGCGACCGATTGAGACCTGTAGCGCATGGGGTGTTCCTTCAAACGGGGCGGCGGCTTGATGGGCCCGGGCAGGTGGCTTGCCGCGGGTTACTTGAAGCTCGCCAGGTAGGCTGCGAGGTGGCCGATTTGCTCGGCGCTCAGCTCTTTGCCATAGGTGTTGGGCATGAATGACACGCCGCCTGCCGAGTACATGGCTCCGGCCACCAAGTGGGCGCTGGGCTGGGTGATGGACTCGCGCAAATAGCCGTCAACATCCTTGGCCTGGCCCTTGTAGGACGCGCCGTCGAGCACTTGGCGCGCCCGCGCAGCCACTCCTGCCAGCGACGGGCCGGCCAGGGTCACCCCCGGCAACAGCGCGTGGCAGGCGCCGCACGCCGGCGTGGCGCTCTTGAACAGGGCCGCGCCCAGGGCCACGGGGTCTTTGTCAACCGCCGCTGCGGCAGCGCCAGGCGGTGCCGCCGATTGCACCACCGCGGCCACTTGCCCGGCCGGCAACAAGCCCGTGGTGGCGATGCCCGCGCCGGTGACCAGAATCGGCCGCGGCGGCCAACCCTGGTTGTCGACCTTGCTCACCCAGTCGAGGAACGCCACCAGGTCGGCGATTTCAACGTCGCTCATGTCCTGCTTGGGCATCAGCCGGCGGTGGCGCTGCTCGTCGTAGAACTTCGACGGATCCTTCAAGTAGGCCTGCAAGTAAGGCGCGCCGCGCAACTGCGCAATCTTGGTCAGGTCGGGCGCGTAGTAGGCGCCCTCGCCGAACAGCGTGTGGCAGTTGATGCAGTTGTTCTGGTGCCAGACGTCTTTGCCGTGGATGACGGCCGGCGTGAGGTTCTGCGCATTCGTCAGCTTCGGGAACTGGCGGTGGCTGTCGATCGTGAGCCCGATGAAGACCACGGTCGCCACCACCGTGGAGCCGATCGCGAACAGCCGTGCTTGCCGTTTGTTCATGTGCGACGGCGCAGCGTCAGACGCTGATGCCGGTCCAGTAAGTGATGGCGATGTAGCCCGCGTAAGCGATGCCGGCCAACATCAGGCTGAGCACGACATGGCTGAAGATCTTGAAGCCTTTGTGTGCGGTCATTTCTTGCTTTGCATCGTGGCGCGCCGCTGTCTGCGCTGGTGTTCGAACGGCGCTCGCATCGGGTAGCGGCTGGAACGATCGACCAAACTGAGCATTTCGTCAGCCGCACGCAGTGTTGTGGCGTGCGGGGTGTAGCCGGCGCGCGGCACGATGTAGCTGGCCATTTCACGCGCCAGCGTCACCTGCTGCAGCGGCGCTTCGGCAAGCATCGCAATGACCAGGTTTTCCAGCGCGATCACGCGCACCCGCAACTGCGCCAGTTCGGCTTGGGTCAACGGCGGGTCGCCGCGCAGCGGTGCCACAGGCGCGGCACCTGCCGGCACCGGCGCCGTGGACTGGGCTGTGTGGCACTTCATGATCCGCCTTGGTTGTGATGGCACGGCGCCCGCGATGCGCCAGCCTGGCCGCGGGCGAACCAGCGGTTCGCCTGCGCGCTGCGCGTTCATGGCGGCGTGCCCATGTGCGAACGCCAAGCGTGCCGATCGTCCGCGCTGCGCCGGCACAGCGTCTGTGCGCCAGCGCACACAGAAACTGGAGTGGCCGCTCCCGCGCGGGCGCGCTCCTACCAGGGCAGTGAATAGGTCTTCACGTTGGTGAAGGCCTTGCAGCACTCTTGCACGCCTTCCTTCACGCCGGTGCCGGAATCCTTGATGCCGCCGAACGGGGTGACTTCCAGCCGGTACCCAGGTACTTCCCAAACGTTAACCGAGCCGACATTCAGCTCGCGCACGAAGCGCACGATGTCGTCCAAGCGATTCGTGCACACACCCGAACTCAGACCGTAGGCGGTGGAATTCACCTGCGCGATCGCATCGTCAACGTCTTTGAACGTGATGATGGGTGAGACCGGGCCGAAGGTTTCCTGCTGCACCACTTCCATGCCGCCGCGCACGCGGTCGATCAGGGTGGGCGAATACAACGCACCCGAGCGCACATTGCCGTGCAGCAGGCGTGCGCCTTGCGCCACGGCGTCGTTCACGCGGCGTTCGAACAGCCTGGCCGCACCCTCGTCGATCACCGTGCCCATGTCAACGTTCGGGTCGAGCGGGTCGCCGTAAGTCCACGCTTGGGTGCGGGCGAGCAATGCATCAGTGAACTCCGCGGCAATGCGTTCGTGCACCAAGATGCGTTTCACCGCGGTGCAGCGCTGGCCGGAATTTTTGTACGAGCCGCTGGCGGCCAGCTCGGCCGCCTTGGCCACATCGGCATCGTCCATCACCACCAGCGGGTCGTTGCCGCCCAGCTCGAGCACCTGGCGTTTGTAAACGGCTTTGGCGGCGATGTACTTGCCCACCGCCACGCCGCCGGTGAAGGTGACCACATCGACCAGCTCGTTGGTCAGCAGCTCATCGGCCATTTCGCGCGGGTCACCGGTGATCACGCTCAGCATTTCAGGTGGCAGGCCGGCTTCGTACAGCACGTCGGCCAGGGCGATGGCGGCGAGCGGTGTTTTCTCGGTCGGCTTGAGCACCATGCGGTTGTTGGTAGCGATGGAAGGCGCCACCTTGTGGATCACCTGGTTAAGTGGATGGTTAAACGGCGTGATCGCCGCGATCACACCCAGCATCGGCTCGCGCATCGTGTGCACGCGGCGCTGCTTGCCGTGGTGGGTGAGGTCGCACGAGAAGCTCTGCCCATCGTCGACCAGCGCTTGCTGGGCAGAAAAGAGCAGCACGTCAGAAGCGCGGCCCACTTCGTACAGCGTGTCTTTGATGCACAGGCCCGATTCGAGCGTGATCAGACGCGCCATCGCTGCCTTGCGCGCGGCGATGATCTCGCCGGCCTTCATCAAAATTTTGTAGCGCTCATGGCGCGTGAGCTTGGGTTTGTATTGGTGGGCGATGCGCAAGGCCCGCCGCACATCGTCAACGCTGGCCTTGGGCACCGTGGCCACCAGCTCGCCGGTGTAGGGGTAGCGGATCTCGATCACGCGCTCGCTGTAGACCTTCTCGCCGCCTATGCGCAGGGCTTCGCGTAGCGGTGCATCAACGACAGGGGGGCGGGCTTTCATGGTGGGCTCTCTCGGGCAATGGCAAGTGCGTGGCGGCATTCTGCCGCCCCGATGTTCCAATGCGCACCCTGCACCCCCGCCCATCAACTCCAGAGAAAACCCATGAGCACCTCGCTGTACACCACTTCCACCCCGCTGTTCAAACAAATGCTGGGCGCCTTGAGCCAGGTGTTGGCCCTGGCTGCGGCCCATGCCGAAGCGAAGAAGATCGAGCCCAACGCCTTGCTCCAGGCGCGCTTGTTCCCGGACATGTTTTCAGCGCTGCGCCAGGTGCAGGTGGCGTGCGACTTTGCCAAGAGCGTGTCAGCCCGCCTGGCTGGCGTGGACGTGCCCAGCTTTGCCGACGATGAAACCAGCTTCACTGAGCTGCAAGCGCGCATCGCCAAGACGCTGGCCTTCATCGACGGCCTGACACCGGCTCAATTCGAAGGCAGCGCCACGCGCGAGATCGTCACCCAAGCCGGCACACCGAAAGAAAAGCGCTTCACCGGCCAGGCCTATTTGCTGCACTACGGCTTGCCGCATTTCTTCTTTCACACCACCACCGTTTACGCCATCTTGCGCAGCAACGGTGTGGAGCTGGGCAAGAAGGACTACATCGGCAGCTATTGAACGGGCCCCGCGTTTCGCCGCAAGAACAGATCGCTGACTGATGGCCATCCAGTGGTTCCCGGGTCACATGCACGTGACCAAGAAGGCCTTGGTCAAGCGCTTGCCGGAAATCGACGTGGTGATCGAGCTGCTCGATGCCCGGCTGCCGGGTTCGAGCAGCAACCCCTTGCTGGCGCAGTTGACCACCGGCAAGCCCACGCTGAAGGTGCTGAACAAGGCCGACCTGGCCGATGCCGACTGCACCGCGCTGTGGCTGGCTCACTTCCAGGCCCAACCCGGATGCCAGGCCTTGGCGCTGGCGGCCACCGCTGCGGCGCCGGCGCGCGTGCTGATCACGGCCTGCCGCGCGTTGGCACCGCTGCGCGGCGGCATGGTCAAGCCGCTGCGGGCCTTGATCTGCGGCATTCCCAACGTGGGCAAGTCAACCCTGATCAACACCCTGGGCGGCCAGCGCCTGGCCAAGACGGGCGACGAGCCGGGCATCACCAAGCTCGAACAGAAGATCGTGCTGGCCAGTGACTTCTATCTGTATGACACGCCCGGCATGCTGTGGCCGCGCATCGACGTGCTGCAAAGCGGTTACCACCTGGCGGCCAGCGGCGGCATCGGGCGCAATGCCTATGACGACGAAGATGTGGCCATGGCCTTGCTGGCCTGTGTACGCCGGCGTTATGCCGATCGACTGCAAGCGCGCTACAAGTTCAAGGAGCTGGCCGCCATCAGCGACGAAGCGCTGCTGGCCGAGGTGGGCCGCTCGCGCGGCGGCCTGTTGGCCGGCGGCCAGGTGAACCTGCAAAAGGCCGCCGAAATCACTATCCATGACTTTCGCAGCGGCGCCTGGGGCCGCATCAGCCTGGAGACGCCGGACGAATTTGTGCTGTGGCGCGCTGCTGGCACGGCGCTGGCGGCGCAACGCCCGGCCAAGAAGCCGGTGCGGGGCAAGCGGGTCGCAGCCACGGGCGCGCCGTGATCACGCACACCTGACGTTCACAGCGTGCCGTTGATGGCGTAGTCAAAGAGCTGGTAGCTCTTCAGCGGCTGGCTCGCCGCCTTGGCCTTGTAGGCATCACTCAACGGCCGGTTCAAGATGAACGGCACCTTGGCCTCGGCCGTGCCGCCGTGGGTGCGCAGGCGGTTGCCCTTCAGGCCGGTGAGGTCGTGGTTGCTCGCCGCAGCGCCGATGCACACGTCATGCCGCGCGATGACCACCACATCGGCCTCGCGGTCGGCCGGCAGCTCAAACAGGCGGCAGGCGGTGGCCTTGTCCAGCGCCAGCTCGATGCCATCAAGGCCGACGATGTGTTGAATGATCTGCCGCGCGCTCACCTGCCCGCGCGACCACACGCGCACGAAGCCGCCCAACGCGCCGTGGTGGGCCACGAAGGCGTCGGTGATGGGGCAGATGACCGTGGTGGCGCCGGCGCCGAACTGCGCGTCGAGCACGTCTTGCAGCCAGATCACGTTGGGCTCGCCGGCGGCGTTGCTTTTGTCGCTCATGCCGTGGTCGGCGGTCAGCGCCAGCGTCACGTCGCACGCGGCCAGGCGGGCGAAGACATCGTCGAGCTTTTGATAGAAGCGCCGCGCATCGGCTTCTTCGGGCGCCCACTTGTGTTGCACCCAATCGGTGAGCGACAGGTACAGCAGGTCTGAGCGGCGCTGCTGCAACAGCTTCAGGCCGGCTTCCAGCGCGAACAGCGACAGCTCCATCGAATACATGCCGGGCTGCGCCATGCCGACGAATTCGAGCACGTTGTCGATGCCGTTCTCAGCCAGCGTGCAGCGCTGCGCGAACTCAGACGAGAACGAGACATGGCCCTGGCTCACATCCAGCCCCTTGGCCAGTTGCTGGCGCAGTTTGTCTTTGGCCGTGATCGACACCACCTTGGCGCCGGCCGCGGCAAAGCGGGCCAGGATGGTGTCGCCGCGCAGCAGCTCAGGGCCGGTCATCACCACCGGCTGCCAGGTGGTGGTGTCGAGGTAATAGTTGCCCGAGATGCCGTGCCGCGCCGTGGGCGTGCCGGTGATCAAGGACATGTTGTTGGGGCAGGTGAACGACGGCATCGAGCCGTCGGCCACACCAGCAAAACCCTGGCTGATGAAGCGCGCAATGTTCGGTGTGCTGCCGTCGGCCAGGTACTGCTGCAAGTAGCGCGGGTCACCGCCGTCAATGCACACCGCCACCACGGGGCGCAAGGGCCAGCGGTAATCAGTGCCGTTGACGTTCACCGTGCGGGTGTTGTGCTGGGCGGCCATGGTGGGCAGACCTTTCATTCAAGACAGGGCTTGGCAAGTGGCGCGGCGCCGAAGCGGCGGCGCGGGCGAGGCCGATTCTGTCAACAACCGGCCCCCGGTTGGCGCGCCGGCCTGGCTTTGCAACAGAACGTGCGCCAGTGGGCGCCAGTGGGCACGAGGGCGCAACCGCCATCGCGGCCCACTGCACGCTGGTGTTAGGCGCAAGCGGCCCGCGCAAGGGTCGAGAAATGCCCCTGCAAAACACATCAGCTTTGTTACCACGGCGCGGTGCACGCTGTGGACAATCCGGCGCAACCCAAGGAGCCCCCGCATGAAGACCGCCCTCGTTTGCCTGGCCGCCAGCATGAGCCTGCTGGCCGCACCGGCCTTCGCGCAAGCCAAGAAGAAAGCTGCGCCGCCGGCCAAGGCCGAAGCCGCGCCGCCGGCGGCCAGCAACGACCAACTGGCAGCATTGAATCTGGCCGACGTGGGCGACTACACCTGCGAGTTCAATGAAAAGATCAAGGTGCATGCGCATCCGCAGCACACCGGCTATGTCGCGGTGGAACACCGCAGCAAGAGCTACCTGATGCGCCCGGTGCTGTCGCACACCGGCGCCATTCGCCTGGAAGACATGCGCGGGCAGATGCTGATGATCCAGATCGCCACCAAGTCGATGCTGATGGACGTCAAGATCGGCCAGCGCCTGGCCGACGGCTGCTTGCGCGCGGGCGACGCAGAGCGCGTGGCACCCGCCAGCGAAGGCTTGGGCATCGACCCGGCCAAGGGCGCCACCGCAGCCAAGCCAGGTTGAATCAGCGCACCGGCGGCGTGATGCTGCCGGCGTACTCGGCCAACTGGTTCAGGATCAGCCGGCCGCGCTCATCGGCCAGCGGCTGCAAGGCGCGCAATTGCTCGAAGAATTGCGTCAACGTGGTGGCCCCGCCTGCGCCATGGTGCAGCCGCGCCGCGCAATGCGCCTGCCAGGCCGCGCGTTCTTTTTCGGTCAAGCTGCTGGCATGGTTGCGCGCCCTGTAGCGGAACAACAACTCGCTCAGCCGCTCGTCTTGAAACGCCGGTTGCCGCTGCGCCAGGGCATCAGGGGTCAGGCCACGCAGGCGTTGCAGCGTGCGCCGGTCTTCATTGCCGATGAAGCCGCCGTACAGGTCTTCATCCACATCCACCTCGGCGCTGTGGTCGGCCCGCTCAAACACCTCCATCCACAGGCCGGCCAGCTTGGATGCGCCGCGCGCCGCCACTTCGGCCTGGCGCAGGCATTGCTCGACATCAATGCCCCATTGCCCGGCCAGCGCCGGCGTCAGCGTCTTGAGCTGCCCCACCACGATGGGCGAGCGGTTCAAGTGGATGGTCTTGATGGGCAGCCGGGCCGTGCCTGCGGGCAATTCGTCATTGCGCACGAACAGGCGTTCGCGCACCTGCTGCGCGTTCAGATCAAACAGCTCGGCGGGGTCGGCCGACAAGTCCCACACGATGACTTCGTTCTTGTGCTGCGGGTGCGGCGCCAGCGGCCAGACGATGGCCGTGCAGCCGCGTTCGCTGGCATAGCGGCCCGAGATGTGGATGAAGGGCCGGCCCACGCCCATTTCGTTCAACACCGCCTCCTTGCGGCGCAGGCGCAGGCAGAAGTCCCAGAGCTTCGGTTGTGCTGTCTTGATGGCGCGGGCCAGGGCGATGGTGGCGCGCACGTCGGACAAGGCGTCGTGCGCGGCTTCATGCACCAGGCCGTTGGCGCGGGTGAGGTCGGTCAGCTTGAACGAGGCGCGGCCGTCTTCATGCGTGGGCCAGGTCATGCCACCCGGGCGCAGCGCGCGGGCGGCACGCACCACGTCGAGCAAGTCCCAGCGGCCGCAGTCGTTTTGCCATTCCCGGGCATAGGGGTCGATGAGGTTGCGCCAGAACAGAAACCGCGTCACTTCATCATCGAAGCGGATCGAGTTGTAGCCCACGCCCACGCTGCCCGGGCGCGCCAGTTCGGCTTCGATCTGCGCGGCGAATAACGTTTCACTTACGCCGTGTGCCAAGCAGGTTTGCGGCAAGATGCCGGTAAGCAAACAGGCTTCGGGGTCGGGCAGCACATCGGGCGCGGGCTGGCAGTAAAGCTGCAGCGGGGCTTCGATTTCGTTCAAGTTGGCATCGGTGCGCACACCCGCGAATTGCGACGGGCGATCGTGCCGGGGCACGCGGCCGAAGGTTTCGTAGTCGTGCCAAAAAAAGGTGAACGCGTTCATAAGCCGAGCTGCCGCGCCGCCAGGTCTTTCATGATTTCCTCGCTGCCGCCGCCGATCATCATCACCTTGGTTTCGCGGTACAGCCGCTCGCTCTTGGTGCCGCGCATGAAGCCCATGCCGCCGAGTATCTGCACCGCTGAATCGGTGCACAGTTGCATCGCCCGCGTGGCCACCACCTTGGCCATGCAGGTGCGGGCCACCAGCACGTCGGCGCGCTCGGTCTTGTGGTGCAGACGCCAGGCCAGGTCGTACACAAACGAACGCGCCTGCTCCACCGCGGTGACCATGTCGACCAGCTTGTGGCGGATCACCTGGCGATCGACCAACGGCGCACCAAAGGTCTTGCGCTCGCGCGCCCAGGCCAGCGCTTCTTCGGTGCAGGCTTGCGCATACGAATAGGACAGCGCGGCCATCATCAAGCGCTCTTGGTTGAAGTTGCGCATGATGGCCTTGAAGCCTTCGCCTTCAGCGCCGATCAGGTGCGCCACCGGCACGCGGCAGTTGTCGAAACGCAGGTGCGCGGTGTCCGACGACCACCAGCCCATCTTGCTCAGCGCGCTGCGGGTAAGGCCCGGCGTGTCGCCATCGACCAGCAGCAAAGAAATGCCGCTGGCGCCGCGGCTCATGAGTGAATGTGGCTCTGCCACTTCACTCATACCCCCTCGGGGGGCGGACGACGTACTCGTCGGCCTGGGGGCGCTGTCCAGCGTTGTGCGCACGGCCACGGTGAGGTAATCAGCCCGCATGCCGCTGGAGATGAATGTTTTCTCACCGTTGAGCACGTAGTGGTCGCCGTCGCGCCGCGCCGTGGTGCGCAGGGCCGCCACGTCGGAGCCGCCACCGGGTTCGGTGATGGCCAGGGCGGCGATCTTGTCGCCCGCCAGCACCGGCGGAATCACGCGCTGCTGCAACCACTGGCTGCCGGTATCACGTATCGGCGGCAGGGCAATCTGGTGCGTGCCCAGGCCGGTTTGTACGCCGCCGCAGCCGGGGCGGGCCAGTTCTTCGGCGCTGACCAGGCTGTAGAACACATCGCTGGGCGTGCCACCCAATTCTTCGGGGTAACCCATGCCGAGCAGGCCGATGGCGGCGGCCTTCTTGTGCAGCGCGCGCGGGAAGCCGCCGGCTTCGTCCCATTGGTTCACATGGGGCTCGATTTCGCGCTGCACAAACGCCCGCAGCGTGCTGCGAAACGCCTCGTGTTCAGCGCTGAAAAGGTCATTGCGGGGCGTGAGATCGAACATGGTGTGGGCGATGGGAGAATGCGCGCCCGCAGTGTGCCCCATGCGCCACTGGGCCCCATCTCAAGCCCCCGGAGAACTGTTCGATGACCCGCGTTTTCAATTTTTCAGCCGGCCC